>JBKCXA010000187.1:0-5862 GCA_046316935.1 Prosthecobacter sp. | reverse complement strand
GATGAGGAGCTGCGCGTATTCGGTGGGCTTGGCGATTTTGACGTTCGCGGGCTCGACCTCGATGGAAGCCACGGTGGGGCCGGTGTGCAGCGTTTCGACCTTGTCGTCCTTTTTCACGTCCACACGCACGGTGTCGTCCGCAATGACATCGCTCGCGGCGAGCACTTTTTCCTTCACGAGCGGCACGGAGGTGAATTCTTTGGCGATCTTGCCCGTGGCGGCATCAATGAGGCGGATCTGACCATCCTGACCCGCTGCGACGACTGTTTTGCCGTCGGGCGAAAAGCTCACGCTGAACACACCCGCCGGCACCGGCGTGCTGCTGAGCTGCTTCACGTCTTTGGTGATCCAGTCGTCGAGCTCTTTGCCTTTGCCGTTCACCGTTTCGACGATCTTTTTCACCTCGGGTGGCATGTCGCTCGAATACTCGCTGCTGTAGATGTTGATCATGCCGCTGCCTTCAAACGATGCGCCGGCGACGATGCGCTTGCCATCGGGCGCGAAGTCCACGCCGAAGATGCGGCCCTGCATCGCGGGGAATTTGCGGATGAGGTTCGCGTTGTCGCCGATGACGCGCTTCGTGATGCGCTCCATGCGGTAGATCGCGGGCACGCCGTCGGTGCCGCCGATGAGCACCTCGTTGCGCTGCGGATGCCGCGCCAGCACCTGCACGCCGCCTTTGAGTGCGCCGGGTGTGATGGAGGTGACGTTATCGACGAAGCGCATCGTGGCGACCTCCGTGAGCTTCACGCTCATGTCGCGACCGCAGGAGACGACGTGCTTCCCATCCACGCCCCACACGGTGTCGAGCACCCAATCGCTGTGGCCGCCCATGAAGAGCGTTTCCTTGCCCGTGGCGATGTCGATGGCCCGCACGGCATTGTCCGCGCAGCCAAACGCGAGCTGCTTGCCATCGGGCGACCAGCTTGCGCCGTAGATCGTGTCAAACGTGAGCGATTTGGACAGCTCCAGCTTCTTCGCCGCCACATCCCAAATCTGGATTTCGCCCATGCGAGCCGGACTGCCGCCCGTGACCGCGATCTTTTTGCCATCCGGCGACCACGCGAGCTTCTGAATGCGCTCCGCAAGTCCCACCAGCCGCGCCACGATGCCGCTGCCGTCCGCTTTGTGCACCAAAACCTCATGATAACCCGCCACCGCAATCATCGAGCCATCCGGCGAATACTCCACCGACGTCACCGCGGGCGCGGTCACATACACCGGCGGATGCGCCATGTCGTATTGCGCCTTCGCCGTGGCCGGCGTGTCATCCTTCGCGCCCTCGCTGATCCATCGCTCGATGAGCGCGATCTGCGTCGCATGCAGCGCATCCGCCTTCTGCGGCATCTCCGCCTTGCCATGCGCATCCGGCTTGATGAGCTTCAGCAGATTCGACTCCGCCACCTTCCCCGGCACCACCGCCACGCCTTCCTCGCCGCCCTTCAGCAACGCCGCGAACTCCGTCATGATGTAATCGCCCTTCTTCTTCGCCGGCTGATGGCACCCATTGCACTGCGCCTGGAAGATCGGCCGGATGTGTTTGTAAAACGACACCGGCTTGGATGGATCGATGCCTTCATCTTTCTTCGGTGCCTGCGCGAAAGCAGACGAAGACAAAACGAGAGCGGAGGCGATGAGGCGCAGCTTCATGGTCATAACAAGGGTTTGGGGCCGCAAAAAACGGCCTGGAGAGCGCAATCCTTGCGCAGGCGGACAGGACGGCGGGATCGTCCATGCGGGGTGGCGGTAAGCGAAGGCCGTCCGCCTGCCAGGCGGCCGCCTCCTCTCGTCCCTCGCCAAACAATGAACTTGGCTCGCGTGGCCTTTGAGCGCATAGTCATCCCATGAACTCCACCACTGTCGAGACGCCTGAACAAACGGCTCCCGCGACTTCGCCGCGGCTGCGCTATGTGCCGAAGCCAAAGGGGTCGTGGATGAAACTCGTCGGTCGTGCAAAGAACGATGATTTGTCCCTGAGCGCCTTTAAGTTGGGCGAGGAATGGCGGGAGCAGATGAACCGCGAAGGGCACTGAGACGATGTTCGTCATTCTCGACACGAATCATTACCGTGAGATGCTGCACGAAACCGAATTGGGCGGCAAGCTGTCGGAAAGGCTTCGCGAGAGGGATGCAGATGCTTTCACTACCATCGTGACCGTGCAGGAGATCACGCAGGGATGGACCGCCGAAATCAACCGTTGCAAGACCGGCCGGGACCAAGTCCGGGCGTATGCGCAGTTCGAGAACGCGATTCATGACTTTGCAGACATCACCATTCTCTCCTTCGATTCCGAGGCTGCGGAGACTTTCCACAGCTTTCCCCCGAGCCTCCGGCGCATCGGCACGATGGACCTCAAGATCGCCGCCATCGCCTGCTCCCATGGGGCGCTTCTCCTGTCGCGAAATCTGCGGGACTTCACGCAGGTGCCTGACTTGACGGTCGAAAACTGGCTGGATTGAGCCTCCCGGCGCTCAGAAGACAACTTCGGCCACCAACAAGCGTTTCAAAGCCCGCCATGAAACCAACCATCCTCATTCTCACTGTCCTCGCCGCGGCTTGCGGCCTGATTTCCGCCCAGGAGGCGCAAGGCAACCCGAAGCAGGCTTTCGAGCAGCTCATGGAAAAGGCCCGTGACGCGAAAAGCGCCGGTCGCTTCGATGAGGCTCGTGAACTGTCTGAAAAGGCCGAGAAACTCCGCCGCGAGATGCACGAGCTGCGCATGAAAAAGCCGCCACAAGGCCAGCCGGACAAGAAACCCGGCGAAAAGCACGCCAAGCACCCGCCGATGAAGGAAGTCGGTCCCGGTCCCGAGCGCTTTGAGCATGTGATGCAGGCCGTGCAGCACCTTCACGCTGCCGGCATGCACGATGTGGCCGAGAATCTCCAGCGCATGGCCGAGAGCATGCGCCACGCGATGCAGGAGCACATGAAACACGAGCACGCCGCCGCGCAGAAGAAGCCCATGCTGGAAGCCAAGCCCGCTCCGCAGAAAAAGCCCGTACCCGACAAAAAGCCGGGTGAACAGGTGAAAAAGCCCGCCGCGCCGAATCCTGAGATCGAAGAGCTGTGCCAGCAGATGCGCCGCCTACAAGAGCAGGTCGAAAAACTCGGCGCAGAGCTCAAAAAGCAGCAGGCTGGAGCCTGACACAGCTTTCATCATCCACTTACGCGGACGGAGTCGTCGGGTGCGCAGATGATGGACACCCAATCTGACCATTCAATACTGCTCAAAAAAAGCCCGGGGCGGATCACTCGATCCGCCCCGGGGTATTTTCAGAGTTACCAACAGCCAGAAGGTCCACTCTTGGAAAGTTGCGACAGGAACCGTTGGGCTCGCCATCTGTGGAAATTATGGCACAACCGCGAGCGGGCGGGTCAGGCCGCCGTAAGTCGATTGTAAGGCATTTGTGAGAAGCCGCCGCGGGTGGCTCACTTCGCCCGGGCAATGCCGGATTTCACGTTGCTGATGGCCCTGGTGATCTTCTCCTGCATCGTCTTTGCGTCCCCTGCCCTCGCAAACGCGATCGCCTCGTCCACATATTCAATCGCATCCTTCCGCTGGCCTTCCTTGTTCGATTTCGCTTTCACCAGCTCCCGCCGGGCCGACTGCAAACTCGTCAACGGCTCCTTCGCCGTTTGCGCGGCCTCCAGGTGACCAATGGCATTGCGCATGTGGTCGCGCTTCGTCGGGTCTTTGGCGGAAACGGCTGCCAGGGACATCAACAGCAGGAGAAGCAGCTTTTTCATGCCTTTTGAACGAGATCAAAGTACGCATGTTGCAGCGCCTCACAAGGACCGCACCATCTCCAGCGCCTCCTCAAGCTGTTTGTGGCCCAAGGTCGCGGTGAGGCGCGGAAACTTGCCCTGCACCATCACGAGCTTGCCATTCCGCGTCAGGATGAGTTTGCGCTCCTTGATTTCGACATCGCTGATGCCGGTATGAGCGGCGGCAAGGCGGATCGAGGCGCAGGTAAGGAGGTTCGTCACGGCGTGGGGGAGTTTTTCGCCGAATTGATCGCGCCACTGGCCTTCGAGCTCGTCGAGTTCTTTGCGTGTCATGATCTCGCCGAGCTGGCGGTAGGCGGTGATGCGCATCTTGGCGTCTTCGATGAAGGTGGAGGGCAAAAACGCGGGCGTGGCACCTTTGGCGGCCTGCAGCATCAGCGCCTCGCTCATGACGAGGAAATCGGCACGCAAGCCCACCTCGACCGGACGCGCGACGCGGCGGCCCTGCATGCGGGCGACGCTTTGTTTGAGCATCTGGCAGTACAAATCGAAGCCGATGGCGGCGATGTGCCCGCTTTGCTCGGTGCCGAGGAGATTGCCCGCGCCGCGGATTTCGAGATCACGCAGGGCGATTTTGAAGCCGCTGCCGAGGCCCGCGTATTGCTTGATGGCGTTCACGCGTTTGCGGGCATCGCCTGCCGTGACGGCATCGCGCGGAAGAAGCAGATACGCATGCGCTTGCACACCGCCACGGCCCACACGGCCGCGAAGCTGATACAAATCGGCCAAACCGAAGCGGTCAGCGCGGTCGATGATGATGGTGTTCGCGTTGGGGATATCGACACCGCTTTCGATGATCGTCGTGCACACGAGCACGTCCGCCTCACCATCGACAAAGGTGTGCATGATGTCCTCCAGCAGCTCGCTGTCCATTTGGCCGTGGCCGACGAGCACGCGGGCCTTGGGGCATAGCTCACGGATGCGCTGCGCGACCTTTTCGATGGTGGCGACACGGTTGTGCAGGAAGAAAACCTGCCCGCCACGCTCGATTTCAGTGTCGATGGCCTGTTTGATGACGCGTTCGTCATACGGGCAGATTTGTGTCTGCACCGCCTGCTTGTTCGGCGGCGGCGTTTCGATGGTGCTCATGTCTCGCATGCCCATCAGCGCCAGGTAAAGCGTGCGCGGAATGGGCGTGGCGCTCAGCGTGAGCACATCGACGAGCCGAAAGAGGTCTTTGAACTTCTCTTTGTGCTTCACGCCGAAGCGCTGCTCCTCGTCGATCACCGCGAGGCCGAGATTTTTGAAGCGCACATCCTTCGAGATCACGCGATGCGTTCCCACGACGATATCGACCGTGCCTTCACTGATGCCCTTCACGATCTCGCGTTCCTTGTTCGAGGGTGTCAGACGGCAGAGCATTTCCACCGTCACGGGGAACTCGCTCATGCGCTGGCGGATGTTTTCCCAGTGCTGGCGGGCCAAAACGGTCGTCGGCACCAAAATGGCGACCTGTCGGCCTCCCATGACCGCTTTGAACGCGGCGCGAATCGCCACCTCGGTCTTCCCAAAGCCCACATCGGCACAAAGAAGGCGATCCATCGGCTTCTCGGCCTCCATGTCGCGTTTGATCTCCTCCGCGCTGCGGAGCTGATCGGGTGTCTCGCGATACAAAAACGATTCCTCGAACTCCACCTGCCACTTCGTGTCCGGCGGATGCGAGTAAGCCTTCAACGTCTGCCGCTCCGCCGCGACGCTGAGCATGCGCTTCGCAAAGTCCTCGACGCTCTTCTCGGCCGTGGCGCGAGTTTTCTTCCAACGCGTCTCGGTGAGCTTGCTGAGTGACGGCGCTTTGCCGCCGACACCGACGTAACGACTGACCATGTGAACATGCGCCAGTGGCACGAAGAGCTTCGCGCTGTCCGCGTAGTGCAAAACGAGCACTTCCTCCTTTTTGCCGCCTTCACGCACCTCGATGCCCGCGTAGCGGCCGATGCCATGCTCGGCATGCACGACGAGATCGCCCTCGCGGAGCTCGCTGAGCACATCGCGGGCTTTGCGGAGTGTTTCAGCCTCGTCGAGCTTCGATCCGCGCACACGGCGGATGTGCTGATGACGCCCAAAAATCTCCGCAC
>JBKCXA010000186.1:0-7839 GCA_046316935.1 Prosthecobacter sp. | reverse complement strand
AAAAACAAAACCGCCCCGCATGATGTGCCGTGGAGTGAGGTGAAACCCGTCATCGAGAAAATTCGTCGCGGTGTGTGATCAAGCAGGCTTTGCCCGCTTCTTCACCATCGGGCGCGTCATTCACGGCAGCCGCAGCGTCGGTTTCACCGGCTGGATTGGCGGCGTCGCGGTGTTTGAGCGGGCGCGGAGCGCGGAGGAGTTGGGGAAGCTCTCCAAAGTGGCTTCGGCTTTAGCCGAAACGTCTCATTGAGTTGCGGCTTTAGCCGCATCAAGTTTATCATGAGACCTCACTAGAAGCCTGAAATGATTCGCCCCTACATCAATTCTACTGTTCCGGAACTTGAGGCGGTTTTTGAAACAAAGGGCAATGACTCGGACGTCCTTCTCAACCTGAAAGCCGAGCTTGCCCTCCGCTCCTCAAATAGAGCAAGAGCGTTGCATGAAAAGATTGAAAAGTTCATGGAGCATCGGTTAAACAATCAAATGCCTGCTCCCGAGCGAAACAGCACACCTCCACCCGCTCTTCTCGCGCGTTTGAAACCGTTGAGAGAAAAGCTCGTTGACGTATCCCTTCGCAGCAGGCTCTTGAACTATCGTGATTTAGGCAGTCAGACGCTACCGCTGAATCCTTGCGACCTCGATACTTTGTATGAATGGCTGGTCGTCAGTGAAAAGGAGCTGGAAGTCGAAGGTGTGCCAAAAGCGGAGGCAAAAATCTCATCCACAGAATTAATCGAAGATGAAGCACAGCAGGCAACAGCGCGGCCAATTGTAGATTTTTCAGGTGAAGATGCCACATGCGATGTTGAGAACGGCACGTTGCGCTCGCGTGACTCGATGATGAAGACAGAAAACCGGATGACGGCTCTGTTTCGCAAGTATCGCGAATGCTTGGACGCATTTGGCAGCAATCTCTGCTTCATGGCGTTTGGGTTTCTCGAATGGACAGATCCAAAGCGACAAGACGATGAGAAGCGCTATGCCCCACTCATTCTGGTGCCAGTGGCTTTGTCGAAAGTGAAGCGTGAGGTGGCCGTGCAGGCGGCTTTGGATGAGTTCGAGTTGGATGATGATCACCAGCCTCCGCGCCGAGGCCGCCCCCGTGCCTCACGGCCAGCATTAACCTCGCGGATGATGGCCTATCGCTTCACCGTCAAATATGATGGCGAGGATATTGCCGATAATGTGGCTCTTCGGCTCAAACTCGAGAGTCTTCCAGGCGGGATAAGCCTACCACCCTTTGAAGCTGAGAACGACGATGCTAACGTTGAAGCGTATCTTGAGGCTGTAGAGCAATCCATAGGCAGACTCCCTCCTGAAGTAAATACTGGGTGGAAAGTAATCCGAGGGGCAAGGTTGGCCTTTTTCAGTTCTGCCAAGGAGGCGATGTATCGCGATCTTGATCCTGCAAAATGGCCTGCCTCAGGCTTGGTAAGCCAGGAGTGGATTCAGGCGGCGTTGGATGGCCGCGATCAGGACACGACGCCATCGGTGACAGATGAGGAGGTTACGACTGCGCTGCATGTCAATCCTGTGCCTACCGTTCTGGAGACGGATGGCTCGCAGATGAGAGCCATCGTGAGAGTGCTGCGAGGCGATCCGATGGTGATTCAGGGGCCGCCTGGAACGGGCAAGAGCCAGACAATCACCAATCTCATCGCTGCGACTCTCGCCAATGGAAAGTCAGTGCTGTTTGTCGCAGAAAAGATGGCGGCGTTGAGCGTGGTGCGTCAACGAATGGAAGAGTCAGGACTAGGGCGCTACTGCTTGGAGCTTCATTCGGCAAAAGCGACGCCGAGACAGGTGATCGATCAGGTAAGGAAGCGACTCGCACACCGACCTGCCGCCGCCGTGGTGGCCGCCCAGGAGGCGTCAGATCGTCAAAGGCTCAATCAGCATCGCATCGCCTTGGGAAACTACGGCACATCCATTCATCACATAGACAATAGTCTCGAGTCGAGCTTCCATGATGCGGTGTGGCGACGCTCACAGCTTTTAGATACTCTTGAGGACCTGCTATTAGATCAGAACATCGCTGCCGACTCATTACCCGCGCTCTCAATGGGCAGAGAAGCAGGATATGCAGAATTGAGCGCCTTGGTTGATGCCTTGAAAGTAGCGGGCCGTTGCATCGCTGAGGGGGTACACCTTGCGTCACAGCCTTGGCGTGGATCATGCCCTCGTGAGTTACCCGGCCCACATATGGAGGAAGCCGTGCGCCGCACGCTTGGCAGTGCGAAGCAATCAGCGCTTGAATGGCAAAGGGCTGAGGGGCTTCTGCCGCTGCCGGACAAGTGGCCTGCCCTCACAGCGGATCAATGGTTTGAGCTGCATAAGCGGTTTCAGCCTGGGCCAGCGCCCAAGTTGCTTTCGTGCATGTGTCAGGAGCTGGCGGCCGATTTTGGCCCGCTAGCCCGATACGCAGAATACCTCACTGCACTCTCCGCGTGGCGAGAGCCACAACCCGATGAAGCGCGTGCATTGTCGGAAAACTCAAGCATCGACAATTCAACAATCAAAGAAGCGCAGGCAGCGGCGGACCAAATCGAACGCACCCTGATATGCAGATTGCCACATGCGACACTGGAGGAACTATCCGAATCCAGCGACCAGGTGCTCTGGCTTCGTGACACCCTTTCCACTCGCGCCGCGACACTCACAGCACTTGCAGCGGCGATTCATGTGCCGGTCACCGATGATACATTCTCAACGGGCAGCAAGCTGGCCGCATTCGGGAATCGTCTGGCACAGTTGCCGCCGAGTGTGTGGCGGTGTCTCGAAACAGCCTTGTTGCATCCATCGAGTCCCAATCATCTGGCACTCGCCAAAAATCAGCATCGTATTCTCACCGAGGAACAAGCTTCAATAAGCGCCGAATTGAGATTGGATGATTTGCTGAGTGAGGCAGAATGGGCCGAGCTATCGCGAGAATTGCGCCTAACTGCAGACGGTTGGTTTAACTGGCTGCCGGGCACACGCGGTTACGAACTCCGCCAAAAGTTGGGCGCCTATTTCTTGAAACGGCCCACGAATGAGGCTGCTGCGATGCAGTCCGTGGATCGAGCACAGAAGTGGCGCGCCGACGCTGCCGCTTTCTCCGACGCGGAGGACTTCAAAACACTGCTTGGCCCGGCTTTTACGGGCATGACTACAGACTGGCCGTCTTTAGACGCCGCAGTCTCATTGGTCACCGACTGGGCACGGTTGTTTGGCATCACCTCTGCCCAAGAGTTTATAGCCGAGCGCAAACACGCTGTCTTCTCTCAGTCATCGATCATTGCAAACCTTGCTGCCCAAGCCGAGCCCCACATGGACAAATGGATGCTTCTCGCATCGACCTTGTTCCGTCAGGACGAGGCCACGCTTCGCCAACTCTCTACTCAGACCTTAATCAAGGATGTGACCCAACAAGCAGACGCTGCTGCCAGCTTGGTCCAAGTCCTCGAAAAGGTGAAGCTGCCGCATAGCACCCAGACTGATGCAGTGCCGCATCTATGCTCCATCGCACTGAAGCTAAGAGAGCATTCTGACACGGTGTCGCAACTCACCTCTAGTTCGAGCTTCCTCGGCGACTGGCATCAGGGTCTCCTTGCCACAGACCCAACGCGAATCGCCACTGCACTTGATTGGTTGCGACAGCTCATTGAGGCGGAAGCATTACCTCATGCAGTTAAGGTGTGGGCGCTCACCTCAGGCACAGCTCAACGTGTTCTTGAGTTGACTGAACGCGTCCACATCGTCACCAAAGCAATTGATGGTTGGCGGGCAGCGATGGCTCCGCTGAGCGAGATTCTAGTTTTTGACTCCCACACTGCACCAATGTCGCCAAACAACTTGGAGCGAAGTGTTACGATGATGCTTTCACAGCTTGACGCTGCAACTGAAGCGGTGCCGTCATTGCTCTCTTGGTATCACCTCCATCAGAGCGAGCGGGAAATCGAGCGAGTTGGTGGAAAATCCCTTTGGGAATGGTGCTGCGAGCACCATCTCAAGGTCGAAGCTATCGAAATCGCTGCGCAGCTCGGTTTTGCCAATCAGTTCATCGAACGGCTGCTCACGCAGCATCCGGAGCTGAAAACATATCATCGCCAAAAGCTCGAAGAACATCGCGATGGATTCCGCGCTCTCGACAAGCGGGTTCTGGACTCCTTCCGGAACGATGTGAATCGCAGCATCTACCGAAAGCACGGTGAAGCCCCTGCCGGCCAGCGGAGAGGTTCTACAAAGGACTTCACCGAGATGTCGATGCTCAATCACGAGTTGTCCAAACAGACTCGTCACGTGCCCGTTCGAAGACTCGTCAGGCAAAGCGGCGCTGCATTGAAATTCCTGATGCCTTGCTGGATGATGGGCCCACAGGCCGTCGCACAGTTTCTGGAGCCAGAAAAAGTAGAATTTGACCTCCTCATTATCGACGAAGCATCTCAAGTACGACCGGAGGATGCTCTCGGATCACTGGCTCGCGCTAAACAGATTGTAATCGTCGGCGACTCCAAGCAGATGCCGCCCACGGACGTGTTTCAGGCCCTTGGTGTTCATGATACGGACGAGGAAGTGGAGGGCGAAGACGGTGAATTGGTCTCATCTAGCAGTGCCGCACTCGAACTGACTTCAATTCTCGACACCTTCGAAAAGCAGCTGCCCGCTGAAACTCTGCGCTGGCACTACCGGAGCCAGCATCAGAGCCTCATCGCCTTCTCCAACGAGAATTTCTATGAATCGAGCCTGATCGTTCCGCCTTCCCGCTGGCACGCGAGCAATGACTTAGGCATAGTGCGTCATTTCTTGGAGAATGGCCGTCTTCAGGACCGCAAAAACCCAGCCGAGGCTGCGAAAGCTGTGGAGATTATGCGTGAGCATGTGCTTCGAGAATGCCAGCGGCATGAGGATGTTCGTGAGACTCTAGGCGTGGTCGCCATGAATGCCGTCCAGCAGGATTTGATCTCGGAAAGATGGGAAAAGGCCTGCAAAGATGATCCTGACCTAGAAGCTGCGCTAACCGAGTTCACGTCAAAAACGTCCCTGTTCATCCGCAATCTTGAAAACGTCCAAGGTGATGAGCGTGATGTGATTCTCATCTCCACTACTTACGGCAAGAACGGAGCGGGTGAGATGCATCAGCGTTTCGGCCCTGTGAACAAAGCCGGTGGCTGGCGTCGCCTTAACGTGCTCTTCACTCGTGCGCGTAAACGCATTCATCTGGTGACCAGTATGATTCATAGCGATGTGCAGCAGGACACGAAACAAGCTGAATCTGGGCGCACCTTTCTCCGCAAGTATCTACAATTTGCGGAAACGGGTCATCTGCCTGATTCCGGCACAGCAGGCTTCAAGGGAACCCCAGATTCAGGCTTCGAGGAATCCGTCGCCCGTAGCCTACTCGGACTAGGCTACGAGTTTCACTATCAGGTCGGCGTCCAAGGCTTCTTCATCGACATCGGCGTGATTCATCCCGATCAGCCGGGCCAATACCTATGCGGTATCGAGTGCGATGGAGCCGCCTACCATTCCCACCCTATCGCCAGAGATCGAGACCGCATCCGGCAAGAAATTCTCGAGAATCGCGGCTGGAAGATATTCCGCATCTGGTCCACCGACTGGTATCGAAACCGCAAGCTGGAGATCGAACGACTTCATGCATTTCTAAGGCAGCAAATGCGTTGAATCAGTTCAGCGCCTGGAGCGCCGCTAGATAGCCCGCATTCCCGCGTTCCAAGGCTGCCCATGCGCCTTGCTCTTCTTCGTCTCACCCTCGCCGCGAGCCTCCTTGTCGCGTCATCCCTTCATGCGCAGCACGCGCCGCGTCCGAACGTGCTCATGATCGCCGTGGATGATCTCAATGACTGGATCGGCTGCATGAAAGGTCATCCGCAGGCGCACACGCCGCACATGGACCGGCTGGCGGAGCGCGGCGTGCTCTTCACGAATGCTCACTGTGCCGCGCCGGTGTGCCTGGCTTCACGCACGGCCGTGCTTTGCAGTCGCTACCCCGATGAGACGGGTGTCTTCAGCAACTGGGGCAAGACGCAGGGCAAGCCACCGGCGAAGGAACTGCAACTGCCGCTGCACTTTGCCGCCGCGGGCTATGAAACCCTCGGCACGGGGAAGATCTACCACGCGAAGGGACCGCGATACTTTGACGATTACTTCGAGACCGAGCAGCGCTGGAGCCCCTTCACGCAGGAGATCGCCAGCTACACGGAGGATGAGCTGCCGAGCAAAGGCACTGAGAACCCGCGCCACGTGATCACAGGCGGCCCCGGTGGTCGCGATTGGGTGCTGCCGCTGAATGGCCTGACCAGCGAGCGCAACGCGGATCGCAAAGAAGGCGAGTCCTTTGACTGGGGCCCCGTCGCGGTCCGCGATGACGAGATGGGCGACACCCGCATCACGGACTGGGCCATGCAAAAGCTCGACGCACCACGCACAAAGCCGCTCTTCCTCGGCGTCGGCTACTACCGCCCGCACATCCCGCTCTTTGCGCCGCAGCAGGACTTCGACTCGCTGCCGCCCGTGGATCAGATCGTCCTGCCCGAGGTGAAAGCCGATGACCTCGATGATGTCGGCCCGCTGGCGCGGCAGTTCGCGCTCGATCCCCTCACCGCAGGCACGCACGACCTCGTGGTGAAGCATCAGCAATGGCGCGAGGCCGTCCGCGCTTATCTCGCCTGCGTCACCTTCGTCGATCGTCAAATCGGTCGCCTCATCGAAAAGCTTGATGCCTCGCCGCTCGCGGAAAACATCTGGATCGTCCTCTGGAGCGACCATGGCTGGCAGCTCGGCGACAAGCAGCACTGGGGCAAGTGGACCGCCTGGCGACAGAGCACGCGCATGCCGCTGATCATCGTGCCACCACGCGGTGCCAAGGCCGTGCGTGGCAAAGCGTGCGCCGAGCCCGTGAGCCTCGTCGATCTGTATCCCACGCTCATCGAACTCTGCGGCCTCCCTGCCAAAGAGGGCCTCAGCGGCATCTCGCTCGCGCCCTGGCTAGCGAATCCCGATTTGAAAACCGACCGCGCCGTGCTGACGACCCTCGACCCCGGCAACCACGCCCTCACCACCCGCGACTGGCGCTACCTCCGCTACGGCAACGGCGATGAAGAACTCTACGACATCGCGAATGATCCCCACGAGTGGCACAACCTCGCCCGAGACGAAAACCATCGCCCCCGGCTCACCGAGATGCAGCGAAGGCTGCAAGAGACGCTCGCGCCGCTCCAAGCCGTGAAGAGTGAAGAGTGAAGAGTGAAGAGTGAAGAGTGAAGAGTGAAGAGTGAAGAGTGAACGTGGTGGTGTCCTTGATCTCACCCGCTGAGCCAAGGACAGCTTTGTTGTGCTATCTCCAGCATCCGCTGTAGGCTTGGAACTGGGCATCACATCCGACACGAATCCGACTCGGCTCTCAAGAAGCTCCCGTTTAGCAAGAGCCACGCCTAAACTCTACCTCGGATGCCCTCAACATAGCTTCAAGCAGTTCCTTTCGATTGCCGCCACCAATCAGCGAGCGGGTGCGACTTTGAAGGAAAGTAGCGCGACCGGCTTTCGATGAGCTGGATGGTTTTGCTCAGGACAACAGCATCGACATTACTGACTTCCGTCCAATGTTTAAGGATCTCTGGCGTGCTCCAGAGTCGGACTTGTGGGAAAGTTCGCCGAGTGTGATTCGCTGCCTGCTTGTCGTCTATCGCGAGTTCCAGGTGGCGATTGGCGGCGATTGCGATGCTCATGGCCTCGCCATCGTCCACGACGATGGATTGTTCGACATAAACGGTCTGCTCTTCGTCGCCAGACAGCTCCAGCACCTGTAGCAGGCCAGAAGCAATATGCGGAGTAATGTCC
>JBKCXA010000185.1:0-7982 GCA_046316935.1 Prosthecobacter sp. | reverse complement strand
AGATAGGGCGGGTATTGCGATTGCACCGAAGCAAGCACCTCGGGGAGAAGAAGTGGCTTCGCCGCAAATGACGAATGAGGAATGACGAATGACGAAATCAGCAGCGCCCAAGCCGCGAAGCGGCAACTGAGAACCGAGAACAGAGAACCGGGAACTGATTTCATTTCTTCGTGGGATCGAGTTTGCCGTCCTTGTCGCTGACCACGGGCGGGAAGCCGTTGATCTGACGCCAGAGTTCAAACCAGAGCGGGACTTGGTTCAGCATGACCCACGCATTCGCACGGGCACCTTGGCGGAGCCAGCGGTCTTTCTCCGGCCAGCCGACGGTGACGGGGCCTTTGCCATCGCCGCGATCGACGATGTCATCAGCAGGGCCGACGACGACGCGGAATTTGCCGCTGCCATCATCCGTGGCATCGACGAAGACGACCTCACCACCAAACGTGCCGATGGCGAGCTGCGGCCAGCCGATCATCTGCACAGCGGGCCAGCCCTCGAACGCCAGACGCACCGGACTGCCGGGCTGGCCGTCTTTGCGCGGCTGGATGAGCGGCATGTCGTTGCCATCGACCATGATCTCGACAAAGCGGCTGTCGGTCTCTGGAATGATGACGCAGATGAGCGAGCCGGGCCTCAAGTAGGTGCCATCGGTAGCGGCGACGTTCAGCACGATTCCATCGCGGGGCGATTCGACGACCTGGCGGAGGTTTTGATTGATCTGGATGTCGATGGCGGAGAGATCGCGCTCGGCGGTGGCCACCTCGCTCAAGGCGGTGCCTTTTGATGCATGCGTGGAGGCGATGGTGGCATCGAAATCGTTGCTGGTGCGCTTCAGCGCGGCTTCGGCAGATCTCAGCTCGGCGATGGTGGAGTCCCGCGAGAGTGTGGCGAGTTCGAAATTGCGCTGCGACTCGAGTTTCTTCTCAAAGAGGTCCTTCGTGCGGTTGTAGTTCAACTGCGAGGTCTCCGCGGCGATCTTTGCGGCGGCCACACGCTGCTCCGCGCCATCGATGGCCTGCGCCTTGGCGAGCTCTTGCTGCGTGATCTGCGCGGTGAGCGATTCGACGCGGCCATTGGCAAAGTCGCGACGGCTTTCGATGGCCTCGCGCTGTGCCTTGAGGTTGTTGAGGAGGTTCTGGTCGTTGTCCTGGATCTCGATGATGAGCTCGCCCTTCTTCACTTTCTGGCCTTCGACGACGTGGAGGTGCTTCACGCGACCGGCGACCTGCGCCTCGATGTTGATGCGGCGGTCGAGCGGATTGAAAGCGATCACGCGGCCGGCACCGGACACAAACTGCCGCCACGGCAGAAACAAGATGCCGATGACGAAGGCGATGAAGCCGACCAACAGCAGGCGGCTGAAGATGCGTGTGAACTTCGCGCTGCCGGCGAGGCTCAGCGCGGGCAGCGGAGGCGCTGTGTAAGTGGTGGCGTGGCTCATGAGCGGTTTTGCAGGCGTTGAGTTTCCGATTCCGAAGAGGTGCCGTCGTTCAAGTGACAAGGGGCAAGCTCAATGATCGTGTCGCAGCGCTTCGTGACATCATGGTCACGAGTAGCGAGGATGACCGTCCAGGGCAGCGAGCGGTCGAGGATGGCCGTTTCGAGGAGCTTGAAGGACTCGTCGTCGAGGCTGTCGAAGAGCTCGTCGATCAGCAGAAGCCGCGGACGCTGCACGAGAGCGCGGGCAAGCAGCAAACGCGTGCGCTGATTGCCGCTGAGCGGCGCACCGGCAACCTTCAGACGCAAATTGAGGCCCTCGGGGCGATGCAGCAGCACGTCGAGCAGGCCGACACGTTCGAGCGCTGCGCGGATTTCATCGAGACCGACATCCGAACGGCCTAACCGCAGATTTTCGATGATGGTGCCGTCCACGATCTCATCGCGGCGCAGCAGCATCACACTCTCGCGAAGCGCCTCGAGATACCAACTGCGCAAATCGAGGCCGTCGATGCTCACATGGCCCTCGACCGGCTGGCGGAGGCC
Source organism: Prosthecobacter sp. (assembly GCA_046316935.1). GTDB lineage: Bacteria > Verrucomicrobiota > Verrucomicrobiia > Verrucomicrobiales > Verrucomicrobiaceae > Prosthecobacter. The sequence goes on along the minus strand of JBKCXA010000185.1, from coordinate 5,999 downwards.
GAAAAGGATGTCGAGCAGCGAACTGGCTCCCGAGCCATGCGGCCCGACGATGGCCGCGCGGCTGCCCGCGGGAATGGTGAAGGTCTTTTTGTCGAAAAGCGTGGCGTGGTAACCAAAAGCCAGCTCGCAACCACGAACCTCCGCGCCGCCCTCGCGTGCCACGGGCTGCTCACCGTCCTCGCGCTCGATTTCGAGGTCAAAGATGTGCCCTAGCTTGTCCATGGCGGCCATGGCGTCATACCAGGCTTCGAGCTTTTTGCCCATCTTGGCCAGGGAGGCCACGATGCTGCCCATGATGAGCTCCGAAGCCACGAGCTGGCCCAGCGTGATCTGCTGGCTCACGACGAGCCACCCGCCTACCACGAGCAGCGTGGCGCTGGCAAACACACTCAGAACGAGCAGGCCAATCATCTGCCGCATCACGATGCGGAAGTGTCCGGCGCGACGGCGCAGATACTCGGTGGAGAGTTGGTTGGCCCTTTCATAGGCCATGTCATAGCCGCCGGGGCCTTTGAAGAGGAACGGGAACGCGGCGATCTCCTCGAACCAGTTCACCACATCGTATTTCATGCGCGACTCGGCGATGGAGGTGTCCACCGCGCCGCGACCGAGCAGCCAGGTGATCACAATGATGAGCACGAGCAGCACCCCCACGAACAACAGCAGCACCGGATGATACAAAGCGAGCAGCAACATGCCGATGAGGCTGCCAAAGACGAGGTTGATGCCATCCAGCAGCAGCAGCGAGGTGCTCTTCTGCGCCGTGACGACATCCAGGAAGCGATTCACCAGCTCCGGTGCATGCACGTCATCGAGCGCCTCCGCCTTCACACGCGGCAGGCGATACGCGAGATCCGCCGCCGTGCGCACAAAGATGCGCCGCTGGATGATATCGGAAATGTAATACTGAAACCCGCTGACCACCGCCTGCAGCGCTAGCGCGCCAAACAAGGCAAAAGCGAGAATCACGATGGCCTGCACATACGGCTGCGATTGCCCACCGAAGGCCAGATTGCTCACCACGGCGTCCACCGCGAGCGGCGCCGCAAGGTAGAGCAGTCCCGCAAAAACGGAAAAGATGAGCAGCGTGACGATGTCGCCGCGTTCGGCCTTCAGAAGGCGGAAGAAGCGCCGCTCCGGGCTGACATGGGCGGCATGCCCGTGACCATGCTCTTCGCCATGCGTGTGCGCCTCCTGCGCAACCGCGGCATGCACGCTCATCTCATGCGCCGGGCGCTCCGGATGCACGATGCCAGCCTCGACGACCTCATTCAGGCTCTTGAGACCGAGGAGTTTCAACAGCTCCCCACGACTGATCGTGAGTCGATGGGTGGGATGGTCACCATCGGCGATGCGAATTCGAAACCAGCCTGCAAAGGTGATGACGATCCAGCGCGACTCCTGAGCGCTCCAGATGACCACCGGCATGTCATGATGCGCCCGCCACACGACTTCTGCCAGCGGCAGTCGCACAGGTGAAACGTGCATGTAAACCTCCGCCGCGGCGGCCACGAGCTTCGAAAGCGAATCACCATCTCGCTTGGTCGCATTCTGCACGGCAATCAGGGCGCGCTCATGGTCAAACTCGCTCCCCGTGATGGCGGCGAGCTGTGCGAGCAGGGCGGTGGTCGTGGAAGAAGGCGTGGACGGCATGGGCGAGTGTTACGTTCCGGCAGAGAGCAGGGATGACGAGGGCCGGAAGTGTTCCTTCTGCCCAACGTACATGCAAATCAGCGATTGGCTGAGTTGATCTACGCAATAACCGCCGAAATCGACCTCCAAATGGCCGAAACGAACCCGTTTTGCGCAGATCGCGGTCTGGCGGAGCTGTCAGGCAGCGATCCAGGTTCCCGCCGATTCACGCCGCACGATTACCCGGCCCTCGTCTTCGATGGCGAAGAGGTGGAGCCAGCCGTTTTCGACGAGCTGGCGCACGCTTTCGTGTTTCGCGATGACGGCGTCGATGTCGCTGCGCGGGGCTTCGATGAGGACGCTGAGGCGCACGGGCTCATGCATCCAGGTCTCGCCGTTGTGGACGCTTTGCAGTGGCAGGCCGGCCTGGAGGTCGCCGCCGTTGCCCTGCTGGATGCCAAAGGTGCCGACGACGTTGTGCGTGACCTTGTTGCCGCTGCCCCAGAGGCGGTTGTTCACCGTGCTGGCGTAGTATTGGAGGTTGATCCAGTTCGCCACGACCATGGGCGCGGTCATGATGAGCTCGAGCGTGCTTTTCGTGGTGTCGGCGCTGTGGCGGTAGTTGTGCAAAAAGACGCGTCCGCCGAGATTGAGATGCCGCGTGCGCTCGCGTGGCGCGGCGATGAAGGCAGCATTGCCCGCGAGGCCCCACTCAGGCCGCACCTGCGACCAATCGCGGCTGCGCTCATGGATTTTGCTGTCGAGCTCGGCGTCAAAGTGCTCGCCGAGGCCGAGCGAGGTGGCGCGGAGGCTGCGGGTGCGCTTGGCCGCGCGGCGCAGCCAGTCGCGGATCTGCTGGAGATCGCCCTGATGGCTGGCGGGGACTTTTTCGGCATCAAAGAGGGTGATCTCATCCGTGGTGGTGTCGTGCAGGGCGGCGATGAAGCGTGTGTCCTGCGGGATCCGGATGCCTTCGCCCTCCAGCACGGTGCGGACCATCGGTTGATTGAGGATGGCTGCGGCGACGCGGGCATTGGAATCGCCGGCGTGACCTCCGCAGGCACCGCAATCGAGCCCGGCGGCATACGGATTGTTCGTGGTGTTGCTGCCGTGGCCGCAGAGCATGACGAGGCGGGCGAAGTTCGACGTGAGGCCCATGTTTTTCAGCGCACCGAGGGCGAGCTGCACCTGGTCCTCCGGCGGGATGCCGGCCTCGGCCTGCGTGTCATCGAGCGGATCGGGGATGAGGCGCTTGTGCTGGTGGAGATTCGGCGCGGCGCAGGTGGAGCAGGTGTGGGACTCGCGTTTGCCGAGTTGAAAGCCGTCCTTCACCAGCTTCCACGCGAAGCTGACGCCCGCGGCCTCGACGAAGCTGAAGCAGCTCACCGCGGAGGTCTTGAAGGCATTCCAGGAGTGCGAGACGCGGCGTCCGAGCTGGAGCTGCTTTCTCGCGTCTTTTTCCTGCTCCGGCGTGGCCTGCGGCAGATGCTCGCGCACGCGATATTTCGGCGAGAAGAGCACGGGGACCTGCGAGGTGCCATGCCGCTGGCCGAAGGGGATGTATTCGATGGGCATGCCAAAGAAGCCCGCGAAGCCGAGCGTCTCGATCTCCGGCGATGCGGCCTCGAGTGACCGCCGCATGACCTCGGAGCGCACGTCGATGCAAAACACGGCCTGGAGGGATGGGCGTGCTTTTTCGATGCTGGCGGCCGTTTGCGCCGCGCCGCTGATCTTGGCGCAAAGATCGCGCTGGAAGCCCTTTTCGAGCGCGGCATGCCAGAGGAGCTGTTTTTGCATCGTCGCATCGGGTGCGCTTTCGCTGATGAAACTGTCCTGCCAGTGACCGTGAATGCCGGAGGTGCTGAATTGCTTCAAGAGCTGCGTTTCAAAAACGAGCCGCACGGCGAGCAGGTCGAGCAGCGACTCGTCATGCGTGCCGTGCATGGCTTTGTCCCGCACGCAATACTGCACGTAGCTGCTCCAGCCGGGCAGTGTCATGAGCAGGCGGTGCAGGTAGTTCTCCGCCTGCGCGGGGGCGATGCCGAGCTGCTCCAGCATCTGGCTCACGGCCTCGCCGCTGTCCTCCGGCAGTCGGGCGATGTGCTTGCGAAAGCCCTGGAAGCCCAGCAGCTCCGGCGTGGCATCGATGAGCGCGGCCTGACGCCAGGCGGCGAAGAGCGGCAGCTTCTTCCACGGCATGCGCCAGGCGGATTGGCCTTCATCAAAGTAGGCGGCGCACCACTTCGAGATCTCCTCGATGACCAGCGTGCTCCATTTGCCGCCCAATTGAGCGGTGGCGATGTCTGCGAGGCTTTGCACGCCATTCACCGGCTGCGGCTCGGGATTTTTCAGCCAGGCGAGCAGATCGGCGGTGCTGAAGGCGCTGCCGCTTTGCGCGATGGCCTCGGCGAGGTCCTGCGTGGTGATGCGGCTGCTGGCGAACTGCTGGCGGAAGTAATCCACGCTCATGAGCATGCTCTCATGCGTGACCTGGCGCATGAGATCGCACACCTCCGCAAAGGGTTTGCCGGTGAGGCCGACGAAAGGATTCACGGCGACGAAACTCTGCAGCGGCCACAGCGGCGGCACGCGCAGGCAGGCATTGCGGGCGTGGCGCAGCCAGTTCGGCTTCTCAGCCGTGAGGACGGCCGGTTTGGCGGCGAGGACGGACGTGGCGGATTCGAGCGTGGTATTCATAAAGGGGTGTCAGATGAGGGTTCAGGCGATGAGCTTGCTGGTGAGCCGGTTGAAAAGCGTGCCGAGGTAGAAGCCGTTGCTGGCATGCACATAGAAGCGTGCGAAGGCCGGGCGTGAGGCCCAGGCGGGCAGTTGGGACTGGAAGACGAGCACAGAGAGGAAGAGCAGTGCGATGAGGATCATCACCCCATGCTCCACACCGCTGCGCAGCGGTGCGTAGGCCGGCACACTGGCCGCGAGCAGATGCTCAAAGCCCGCATGCAGCGCGAAGCACGCCGCCGTGGCCGCAGCCACGATGCCCAACCCGCGCAGGATGAGCCGCTGGCGCATGCTGCTGCTCCACAGCGTCCACAGCAGATGCGCCATCGCCATGATGAAGACCGCCACCAGAAGCACCTGGCCCGGATCATTCGCCAGATTCAGGCCAAAGCCCGCCGCGATGCCAAAGCCCATCGTGATCGACACCGCCAGCGATCCCAGCACCACCAGCGGATGCGCCGCAGGCCGCCCGACCGGAGCCCAGGAGGACTTGGTGAGGTTCACCACGCTGCCGCTGCTGAGGAAGGCGTGCGCTTTGTAGAGCGAGTGCGCCACGATGTGCATCATCGCCAGCGCGAAGGCACCGAGGCCGCATTGCAGCATCATGAAACCCATCTGCGCCACCGTGGACCACGCGAGCGACTTCTTGATGCTCGTCTGCGTCATCATGATCACACTCGCAAACAGCGCCGTGAAGGCACCGAGCAGCGCCAGCGTGTTCAGCGCCGTGGGTGACTGAGTCACCAGCGGACTCAGCCGCACGATGAGAAAGCCGCCCGCATTGATGATGCCTGCGTGCATGAGCGCGGAGACCGGTGTGGGCGTCTCCAGCGTGTCCGGCAGCCAGGAGTGGAAGGGGAACTGCGCGGACTTCAGCATCGCCGCCGCGACGAGCAAACCAGCCACGAGGCCCGAGTGCGGCCCGGCGGGATTCGCGAAGAGCTCATGAAACTCCCACGTGCCATGTCCGCGCCACACCAACACCAGCGCCGTGATCATGCACGCGTCCGCCAACCGGCTGATGATGAATTTTTTCCGCGCTGCGATCACCGCCGCCGGCCGCTCGCGGTAGAAAGTGAGCAATTGATGCAAACTCAGACTCGTGGCGATCCATGCCGCCGTGAAGAGCAGCAGATTGCTCGAAAGCACCAGCACCAGCACGCTCGCCAGCGTCAGCACCAGCCAGCGTGAAAAGGTCGCCTGCGCAGGATCGCCGTCGAGGTAGTTCACCGCGTAGCGGGTGACGATGACGCCGAGAAAACTCACGAGCACCAGCATCAACGCGGACAGCGGATCGACCAGCAGCGCCAGCTTCGCCGGTCCCCAGGCCGCCAGCTCCACACGCATCGGCCCCGCGAGCATCACACCGCCGGCGAGGATCAGCGCCGTCACAAAAAACAACCGCGCCACCCACGTCGCGCCCTCCGCAGCCTGCCTGCCCTGGCGGATCATCGTTCCAGCGGCCACCGCGATGACAAAAACCAGCGGCGTGAGCCAGTCGGGAGCTTCGAGCATGTGCGGAGACGTTTGGGAGAGGGCGTTCATGGTCATGTGGGAGTTCACAGGGCCAGTTGATGCCGCTGTAGCTCGCTTCTCTCCAATTCATGTTTTGCCAGGAATCGTTCGCTTTG
>JBKCXA010000184.1:0-4570 GCA_046316935.1 Prosthecobacter sp. | reverse complement strand
CCTTCGGATTGTCCTTCTCGGTTTCGAGCGGGAAGGTGTGGGAGCCGCACATGAACTTCCAGCCGTAGTTCTCGCCGCCTTTGCTACCAGCAGGCTGCATGTTGATCTCTTCCCAGTGATTCTGACCGATGTCGGCCATCCAAAGATCGCCGGTCTTCGAGTCAAAGCTGAAGGTCCAGGGATTGCGCAGGCCGTAGGCCCAGATTTCGGGCTTGGCTTTGGGATGAATCTTGGAGAAGGCGAGTTCGGTGACGCCGAAGAGGGTCATCTGCTGCGGCAGGGTGAGGAAGGGATTGTTCTTCGGCACGCTGTAGTTGCGGTCAGGCGTGGAGTTGTCCACGTCAATGCGGAGCATCTTGCCCATGTGGGTGTGCAGGTCCTGACCGGCGCTGATGACATCGCCCTCCCAGCCGCCGTCGCCGACGCCGATGTAAAGGTAGCCATCGGGACCAAACGCGATCTGGCCGCCGTGGTGATTGCAGTAGGGGAAGTCGAGCTGCATGAGCACCTTGATGCTGTCCATGTCGGCCTCATCGGGCTTGTTCTTCTTCGCTTTGACCTCGGCGATCATGGAGGCGCCGTTGAACCACAAATCGGAGTAGCAGAAGAAGATGCGGCCGTTCTCTTTGAACTTCGGATGGAAGGCGACGCTGAAGAGACCGAGCTCAAGGAAGGAGCTGATGGTCTTGTCCTTGATGTCGAGGAAGGGCTTTTTGTTCTTCTTGCCGTCTTTGATGATTTGGATCACGCCCGGACGCTCGCAAACGAACAAGCGGCCGGTGCCATCAGGGGCGCCAGCGACGGCGACGGGATCGACGAGGTCACCAGCGACCTTCACGAGGGCGATGGCGGTGTTGGATTTGCCGCTCGGCTGGATGGTCTGGGCCGGGAGGGCCAGCGGGAGCGCGAGGGCTGCGAGGAGTGCGGTTGGTGTTTTCATGGGAAAAAGCACCGTGAAACTATGAAAACCGCGAAAAGGCGGCAAGCCTGAAATTCCACGGAATGTGCTGCCACGCTGAAAGAGCGGGAAAAGACAGTGCCGAGGGCGGTTTGGAACAGTGAAGGGAAGGGAACTGCGCCCTCAGGTTGACAGAGGGCCGCGATGGCGGCTAATCGAATGGCATGGAACTCATCAACCACGCTCCCAATGTCCCCGCCGCGGTCGGTCCCTACTCCCAAGCCGTGAAGCAAGGCGGGCTGCTGTTTTGCTCCGGCCAGATCCCCATCAATCCGGCCTCCGGCAAGATCGAAGCCACCGACGTCGAGGGGCAGGCAAGGCAGGTTTTGGCCAACATTGCCTCCCTGCTGGCCTCCCAGGGGCTGGCGATGACCGATGTGGTGAAGGCGACGGTGTTTTTGCAGCAGATGGCCGACTTCCCAAAGGTGAATCCGCTCTATGAGGCGGCTTTTGGCGGTCACAAACCGGCCCGCTCGACCGTGGCGGTGGCCGGGCTGCCGCTCGGCGCCTTGATCGAGATCGAGGTCATCGCCGCGCTGAAGGCTTGATGGAAGCCCAGTCGTTGCAAAACAGGTCTCCGCCGCTACTCTCGCCCTCCCACCCCTAAAACACACCATGCAAGCCCCCAAGATCACCGCCTACCTGAAAACCTACTGCGGCTGGAGCGAAGGCGTCCGCGCCATCTTCCGCAAGTATGGCCTCGACTACGAAGAGAAGGACATCATCAAGAACCCCGCCTTCCGCTGGGAGATGGAACAAAGGAGCGGCCAGCCCCTCTCCCCCTGTGTGGAGATCAACGGCACCATGCTGCCCGACATCAGCGGTGCCGAGGTCGAGGCCTGGATGAACGAAAACGGCCTGCTGACCGCCAACGATGCTCCTGCTGACGCACCCACGAATTCCGCCTGCTCCGATGCCCAGCATGCCGCCATGGCCGCCGGGATTGTTCCTGGGGCGACGGTGAAGTTTGTCGGCTAAAAAGCCTCCGACCATGAAGCGCCTCCTCCTCATCCCCGCCCTCGTCCTCGCGTCGTGCAACACGGTTTACTACGCCGCCTGGGAAAAGCTGGGCTGGGAGAAGCGTGACCTGCTCGTGAGTGCCGTGAAATCGGCCCGCAGCGAGCAGAAGGAGGCGGGCGAGGAGTTTCAGGATGCGCTCACGCAGCTGCAAAAGCTCACCGGCTACCGCGGCGGCAACCTCGAAAGCGCCTACAACAAGTTCAAAGCCGAATACGAGGACTGCGAAGCTCAGGCCACGAAGGTCCGCAGTGAGATCCGCGAGGTCGATCAGGTCGCTCGCGACCTCTTCCGCGAATGGGAACGTGAGATCCGCCAGTATGAGAACGCCTCCCTTGCTGCGGACAGTCGCGCGAAGCTCGCGGACACACGGTCTCGCTTTGAGCAACTCTCGGCCTCGCTGCATGCCGCGGAGTCCAGCATGGACCCGGTGCTGCGTCAGTTCCGCGACCAGGTGCTCTACTTGAAGCACAACCTCAACGCCGCCGCCATCGGTTCCCTGCGTGGCAAGGCGGACGTGATCCAGTCTGACATCCAGCGCCTGCTGGCCCAGATGAATCGTTCCATCGCCGAGGCGGACCGGTTTATCCAGACCATGAAGTAAAATGCCGAATGCAGAATGTCGAATGACGACTGACTGCTGCCCATTCCTCATTCCTCATTCCTCATTCGTCATTCATCATTTCCACACATGACCCCGAAAATCGACCCCGCCCTTCACCGCGACAAAAAGCCGGACTGGATCCGTGTGACGCTGCCGCGTGATCCGAAGTTTTGGAGCACGAAAGGCCTCATCACCGACCTGAAGCTCCACACCGTCTGCGAGGAGGCCCAGTGCCCGAACCGCTGGGAATGTTGGAGCCAAGGCACGGCGACCTTCATGATCGCCGGGGACCGCTGCACGCGTGCCTGCGGCTTCTGCGCGGTGAAAACGGCCAAGCCCTTTGCTCTCGAGGCAGATGAACCGCAGCGAGTGGCCGAGGCTACCAAGCGCATGGGCTTGAACCATGTCGTCATCACCGCCGTGGCCCGTGACGACGTGAAGGACGGCGGCGCAGAGCACTTTGCCCGCACCATCGAGGCGGTCCGCGAGGCGGTGCCCACCATCACCATCGAGATCCTTGTGCCTGACTTTAACGGCAAGGACGACGCCCTCGAAGTCGTCATGAAGGCCCGCCCGCACATCTTCAATCACAACCTGGAGACGGTGGAGCGCCTGACGCCGCTCGTGCGCAGCCGGGCGCAGTATGCCCGCAGCCTGCATGTGCTGAAGCGTGCCAAAGCCATGGCCCGTGAGATGGGCTTCCAGTGTTCGACCAAGAGCGGGCTCATGCTCGGCCTCGGAGAGACGGAGATCGAACTCTTCCAGGCGATGGATGACCTCCTGGAGCATGACGTGACCGTTTTGACCCTTGGCCAATATCTCCGTCCCTCTCAGCAGCACCTGCCGGTGATTGATTACATCCACCCGGACACCTTCGAGAACTACAAGCAGATTGCCTTGAAGAAAGGCTTCCGCCATGTGGCCAGTGCTCCGCTGGTGCGCAGCTCGTATCACGCCTCTGATTTCCGTCCGGAGCTGGATGTGAACCCTTGATCATGGACTGGCAATCCATCGCTGCTCCAGCCATCGTGCTTGTCACGATCGTGCTTTTTATCGTCTTCAGCCAAAAGAAGCGCAAGAAGCCCGGGTGCGGTGGGGGCTGCGGATGCGGAAAGTGAGGCTCAGCGCTCGGCGATGGTCTTGAGGGACTCCTCGACGTGCTGGAGACCGTCGTCGTAAGGTTTGCCGGTGATCGACTCGATGCGGGCGCGGTTTGCCTCCTCGCTCAATGGTTCGCCGTAGGTGCCATCACCGCGGGAGTGGCCATGGTAGGTCACATGCCAGGCGAGGCGCTTCCAGCCTCCATGGACGCGTTTGAAGGTGTAGTGCAGCTTTGGCATGCGGTAGCCATACCCGTCATGAATGGGGCCGATGGCCACTTCGACGCGGGCTGGCCCTGATCCGGCCTGTTTCACGATTTCCACCGGTGTCTGCGAGCCATCGCCTTTCAAAAAGAACTTGGTCTCGTCCTCGGTGGTGAGGCCGTCGCGGTGGAAGGCGTTGATCGACCAGTCGTAGGCCGGGAAGGTCTGGGCGATGTCCCACATGCTGGGTTCATCTTTCTTCTTCTCGTTGGCAGGCTCGTTTTTTTCCTCCTCCTTCTCGCCCTCGTCTTTCTCCTCCTTGCCGAGCAGCGGCACGACGTCGAGCACGACGGGCTGTGCCATGGCGGGGCGCTTCAGAGTGAGCAGACGTTCATCCTGCGGGGAGAGCGCGGATTTCTTCACGGGCATCTGACAGCTTGCCAGAATCAAAAAGCAGGGAAGAAGGGCGTGGCGGATCATGAGGTCGTCTAAAACGAAAGATAGAACGAAGCGGGCCAGTTCGTCGCGTAAAAAGTGCGTCTGGGGTATTGAAGAGGCAGGTCGGCGGCGTATCTCACCAGCGCATGTTTTCCCTTCAGAATAAAAACGTCATCATCACCGGAGCGGGTTCCGGCATCGGTCAGGCCATCGCCGTGCTTTTTGCGAAGCAGGGCGCTCATGTGGAAG
>JBKCXA010000183.1:0-9766 GCA_046316935.1 Prosthecobacter sp. | reverse complement strand
TCACCGGACAGCAGCGAGTTTTACTTCAACTACAACCAACGCGGCCATCAGCTCTACCGTGTGCTCGCGGTGGATCCGAAGACCGCCGCCGTTCGGGTCGTGGTCGAGGAAACGTCGAATACCTTCGTTCACTACTCCGGCAAAACTTGGCGTCATTGGCTGCATGCCGCCGGCGAGTTGATCTGGATGAGCGAGCGCGATGGCTGGTGCCATTTGTGGCTCTACAACTCCAAAACTGGCCAGGTGAAAAACCAGATCACGAAAGGCCAGTGGCCCGTGCGCGAGGTTTTGCACGTGGATGAGGCCAAGAAGCAGATCTGGTTCCTCGCGAGTGGTTTGCGGGAAAAGGAAGATCCGTATCACGAGCATCTCTGCCGCGTGAACTTCGATGGCAGCGGCTTCAAACAGCTCACTTCAGGTGATGGCAATCACCGCGTCGAGTTCTCGCCGAATCGCGAGTTTTTCATCGACACCTGGTCACGGGCTGACATGCCACCGCTGATGGAACTACGCCACAGCAGCGATGGCAGCCTCGTGTGTGATTTGGAGAAGGCGGATGCCTCCGCGTTGCTCGCGGCGGGCTGGACGATGCCGGAGCGCTTCGTGGCAAAGGGTCGCGATGGCACAACAGACATCCACGGCGTGATCGTGAAGCCGTCGAACTTCGATCCAGCGAAGAAGTATCCCATCGTGGAAAACATTTATGCCGGTCCGCATGGTTCGTTTGCGCCGAAGGAGTTCAGCCGGTTGATGGGACATCATGTGATCGCCGAGCTTGGCTTCATCGTCGTGCAAATGGACGGCATGGGCACGAATCATCGCGGGAAGGCCTTCCACGATGTCTGCTGGAAGAACATCAAAGATGCCGGCTTTCCGGATCGGAAGGCGTGGATCAAGGAAGCGGCAAAAACACGTCCGTGGATGGATTTGAGCCGGGTGGGCATCTACGGCGGCAGCGCGGGCGGGCAGAATGCGATGCGGGCGCTGCTCGATCATCACGACTTCTACCAAGTGGCCGTAGCCGACTGCGGCTGTCATGACAACCGCATGGACAAGATCTGGTGGAACGAGCAGTGGATGGGCTGGCCGGTGGATGAGTCGTATGTGAAAAGCTCGAACAAGGAGGACGCCCACAAGCTCCAAGGCCATCTCCTCCTCATCGTCGGCGAACTCGACACGAACGTCGATCCCGCCAGCACGACGCAGGTGGTCGCCGCGCTGCAAAAAGCCGGGAAGACTTTCGATTTCATGCCCATCGCTGGCACAGGCCATGGCGCGGCGGAAACGCCTTACGGCTCGCGTTTGCGGATGGAGTTCCTCGTGCGGCATTTGAAGCCGTGAGGCTTCAAACGGTGATGCGGCGGTTGCGGGAGGTGATGGGCCAGCGGGTGGTGAAGCGGCCGTTTTCGATGAGGTGGGCCTCCCCGTGCATGGAGACGGTGGGGCAGACGTGGCGGGGGATGCCGTGGAGGGCCTGGCCGATGAGGAATTCGTGGGCTCGTTCGGTTTCGAGCACGAGGTGCTCCTCGCTCTGCATCACGGGCGTGGCATCGGGCAGCTCCTCGAAGCGCACGCGGGGATGCGGATTCTCCGGGGCGACGGATTTGTGGCCGAGGTCGAGGGTGAGGCGGTTCCTGCCGGGCTTGCTGACGACGCGGGCGAGCAGCGCGGCGGCGGGCAGGAAGGGCAGGTCAGGGTGCTTGTCTCCGTAGCCGAAGTCCCACAGGACGGTGGTGCCGGGGCTGAGGGTGCGGTCGGCATGCTTCGCGTGGACGCCGAAGGTGGGCGAGCCGCCGGCGATGAGTTCTTTGACGATGATGCCCTCGCCTTGCAAACGGCAGCGGAACTGATGCACGGACTCGAACGCGGCCTCGCAGCGCTCGCGGCGCACATCGATGCTCTCGTCGTGGATGTGGCCGTCGTAGGCGTGGATGCCGCGGAACTGGAGCATGGGCGTTTCCTTCATCACCCGGGCGAGGTAGGCGGCCTCGTCACCCGGCGGCAGGCCGGTGCGTGCCATGCCGCAGTCGATCTCAATGTAAGCACCCAGGGTCACGCGGTGCTGCTGGGCGGCGGAGGCGAGGAAGCGGATGCTGTCCTCGGCATCGGCGATGCTGGAAAAGGCGGTGTGGGGGAATTTCAGCGCCAGCTCCGCGAGGCGATGCGCATTTGGACCGACGCATGGCATGGCGAGCAGGACGTCTTTCGCGCCAGCGGCGGCGCACATCTCCGCTTCGGCGATGGTGGAGGCCTTGAAGCTGGTGATGCCAAGATGCACCTGCCACGCGATGATCTCGGCGCACTTGTGCGTCTTCACATGCGGGCGGAGGCGCTGTGGATCGCCGCCGGCGATCTGGATCATGAGCTTCAAATTATGCTCGATGCGGCTGCGGTAGAAGAGCAGGGCCGGGGAGGGGATCTCGGCTTCGTTTTCGATGTGGAACCAGGCGGGATGCATGAGGCTGTGGAGTCAAAAAGGCTGAAAGGGATCAGGTAAACGCGATGACGTGCTTCTTGCCGTGCTCGTCGTGGGCGGGATTGAGGCTGCGGAGCTCAAACTCGGCTTTTTCGGCGGTGGCACGGACGAGCACCCAGCCGTTCGGGCGGTCTTTGCCGAAGGTGTAGGCCACTGGTGGCAGGCTGAGCACGGGCAGGCCGGTTTCGGCATGCTTGGAGAGGTTCCAGTTGTGAATGTGGCCGTGGATGAAGCCCTTCACCTTGTCGTGCGCGGCGAGGATTTTGAAAAGCCCGTCGCTGTCCTGCAGGCAGCCGTTTTTCTTCTTCTCGTCCATGCTGGCGAGCATCGGGTTGTGATGGGCGCAGACGAGCGTGGGCTTGTTTGGCAGGCCACGGAGCGTGCGGTCGAGCCAGCCGAGCTGGAGATCGCCGAGCAGGCCGGGCGTCTGGTTCACGCTGTGGAGGGAATCGAGCAGCACCCAGTTCATCGTGGCGCTGGAAACGACGGCGACATGCTTGTCCGCCACCGGCACCTGGCGCTCGGCATTCGGCGGGCCGGGCGGGAGGACGGCGTTGATGAAATTTTGGCGGCTGTCGTGGTTGCCGAGGGTGCAGTGGACTTGGATGGAGTTGCTGGTGAGCGGTTCCATGAGGCGGACAAAGGTGGCGTAGTCCTCCGTCTTGCCATCCGTCAGGGCGCAGTCGCCATTCACGACGACGCCGAAGGGCTTCTGGCCGATTTTGAGCACCTGATTCACGCAGCGCGTGAGGTTTTCCGCCATGCACACCTCGCGGGCGATGGTCTTTTCATCCTCGGCGATGTGTGGATCGGAGAAGAGCACCCAGAGCTGCTCCGGGAGGTCCATGGCGGGCAGTTTCGCGGCGAGCGTGCCAAATCCGGCGGCGGTGGCCTGCTGCAACCAGCGGCGTCGGGAGGTGGTGGGAAGGGTGATGGGCATGACGGCGGAAAAAACGCGGTGAGATTAGAGGATTGTGCGCTGGAATCGCGGCTCATGCCACGCGGTCGTGGCGTTATTTGCGGCTGAGCTTGCGGAACATCCACGCTCCGACGCCGAGGAAGAGCACATTCGGCACCCACATGAGCAGGTGGGGCATGGCGCCGGGTTTTTCGCCCAGTGCCTCGGCCAGGATGATGAAGCTCATGTAGGCCAGCGCGGTGGCGATGCCGATGACAAAGCCCATCGAGGTTTCGCGACGCTGCGCGGTGACGCCCAGCGGGATGCCGACGAGGGCAAAGGTGATCGACGCGAGCGAGAAGGAGTAGCGCTTGTTCAGCTCGGTGTGCGAAAGGGACTTCTGCACGGGCGTGAGCTCCGCTCCCGTGAAGCAGTATTTGCCGCTGCGGACCTCGCCAGCCAGGGCGGAGGTGGTTTTCATGCTGGCGTTGATGCGCACGGTGTCCTCCTGGAGCTTTGCCAGCGAGAAGGATAGCCACTTGCTGCCAAAGCCCAGCGCTTGCGTCTTGTCACCGGTGCCGCTGCCGGCCTGCTCGAGGTGCTCATCACGGAGGTTCAGCATGAAATCGAGGGAGCCGGGCTTCGCGTGCAGCGTGGCATCCCGGGCGCGGATGTAGGCGGTGGTGGGGCCGTTGATCTGCATGATGTGCAGGTCCTTCAGCTCGGTGCCCTCCCGCTTGCCGGTGTAAATGCGGTAACCGGGCATTTTGTCGAGCACCTGCCCCTCCTGGAAGAGCGTCTCCGGATTGTCCGCCACGACGCTGTAAAACAGGCGCTTCATGCGGTCCTTCGCCGCCGGGGCGAGATCCACATTCACATAGAAGCATACGCCGCTGAGCAGCACGGCCATCACAAACACCGGCAGGCAGATGCGCGGCATGGACATGCCGGTCATGCGCAGGGAGACGAGCTCGTTGTCCGCGGAGAGGCGGCCGAACACCAGCAGGATGCCGGTGAGGAAGGCCCACGGGATGGTGTAGATGAGCGAGAAGGGAATCACCAGCGTGACAAACTCCAGCACGACGGAGATGGGCAGCTCGGTATTCCCCAGCAGCTCGTCGAGCTTCTTGTACACATTGCCGAGGACCATCACGCCGCTGAGCAAGGCCACGCCGATCAGCGTCGCCATGCCGATCTGGCGGGCGAGGTAGCGGTCGAAGATGCGGAAGGGCATGAGCGGCGAGTTGTTCCCTGTTCTGTGTTCTCTGTTGGAGGTTTTCGCAACACGTCCCTTTCGTCCTTTCCGTGTCTTTTGTCCCTTTTATGCTCCCGCATGCCCGATCCCGTGGAAGCCCCCAAATCCCCTGAGCCGCCTGACGACCTCGCGGAGGGCTTTTTGCGCTTTTTGGACGGTGAACGGCGCTCCTCGCCGCGGACGCTCGATCTCTATGAGACGGCCTTGCGGCAGTTTCGGCAATGGCGGCCGCCATTCAAAGGCTGGGACAAGCTGGAGTCGGATGACTTCCGCGCCTTTCTCTTCGATTTGATGAAGCAGGAGCGGGCCCGCTCGACCATCCGGCTGCAGTTCGCGGCGCTGCGCAGCTTCTACAAATGGCTCACGAGACGTCACGGCTGGAAGCACAACCCGCTGCTGGATGTGCAACTGCCCAAGCTGGAGAAGAAGCTGCCCGTCATCTTCACCGTGGCGCAGATCGAGCACCTGCTGGCCCTGCCGCTGAGCACGCCAAAGACGAAGCAGGCTCTGCCGTGGGCCGGCGAGCGGGACGCGGCCATCCTGGAGCTGTTTTACAGCACCGGCATGCGCCTCAGCGAGCTGGCAGGCATGAACGTGGAGGACATTGATCCCATCAGCGAGGTGGCGCGGGTGTTTGGCAAGGGCCGCAAGGAACGGCTGTGCCCGCTCGGCAGCCATGCGCTCTCCGCCATCCAGCGCTACCGGCAGAAGGCGGGCGTGCATGCCGGGCCTCTTTTCCTCAGCCGCGTGCGCCGCCGCCTCACCACGCAGGCCGTGGACGATGTGGTGCAGAAATACTGGCGGCTGTCCGGGCTCGCCGTGCACATGACGCCACACAAATTCCGCCACAGCTTCGCCACGCATCTTTTAAACAACGGCGCGGACCTCCGCAGCGTGCAGACGCTCCTCGGCCACGCCAGCCTCTCGACCACGCAGATCTACACGCACGTCTCCACGCAGCGGATGAAGGAGGTCTATGATCTCGCCCATCCGCGGGCGTGATATTACACCGCGTCGGCGGCGAGCGCCGCATTGCCGATGATGCCGGCTTCATTGCTGAAGCGGGCGGGCACGATTTGCAGACGCTCCCAGACCACGGTGCTGAGCATGCTCTGCACCTTGCGCTTCAGCGGGTCAAAGATGAGGTCGCCGGCCTGGGCCACCCCGCCGCCGATGACAAAGGCGTCTGGATTCAAAAGCCACGCGATGCTGGCGAGCGCGGTGCCGAGCCAGTCGGCGATCTCGCCCCAAATCTGGCGGGCGATGTCGTCGCCAGCCTGAGCGGCGGCGGCGATCATTTTCGGCGTGCAGTCGTCGATGTCTTTCGTGATGCCAGCCTCGGCGTAGCGCTTCACGGCGTGCTCGGCGATCTGCTGATTGCCGGTGTATTTTTCGAGGGCACCCAGATTGCCGTAGTGGCCGGGTTTGCCGTCGAAGTGAATGCTCATCTGGCCGATCTCGCCCGCCGCGAAGCAACTGCCGCGAAACATCTTCCCATCCAGCACCACGCCGCCGCCGATGCCGGTGCCCATGGTGAGGCCGATGACATTCTTCAGGCCGCGTCCGGCACCATAGCGGAACTCCGCGTAGGCCATGGCGTTGGCATCATTTTCCACCAGCACGGGCAGGCCGGTCTTTTCACCCAGGATGGCCTTCAGCGGCACATGCTTCCAGCCGGGCACGTTGGTCAGTTCATGCACGAAGCCGTGATCGAAATCCACGAGGCCCGGCACGCCCACGCCGATGGCGCAGATGTCCGGGTAGGTTTCCCGAAGCTTGCTCACGCGGGCCGCCATCTCGCCGATGAGCGCGGCGGGACCGGCAAAGTTCGCAGTGGGGATGGGCGCATCCGTGACGAGCAAATCCTCGCCGCGGCAAACGCCGAGCTTTACGGAGGTGCCGCCGAAATCGATGCCGATGGAAGTTTTCGCAGGGTCTGACATGGGAAAGGGCGCGGAGACTGCCCGGCCAACCCGGCCTGCGCAAGGCCAAATCAGAGGCCGCGGACCTTGTGCCGATGGCAATCCTGTGATTTCAATGCCGTGCATGTCCGAAAAAACTTCCACCCGCAAAACTCCCGAACAACTCCGCTCCTGGCGCTGGTATGGCCGCGATGAGCTGCGCTCCTTTGGCCATCGTTCCCGTGCGAAACAGAACGGCTGGGGCAATGAGGACATCGTGGGCAAGCCGATCATCGGCATCCTGAACACCTGGAGCGATCTGAACTCCTGCCACATGCATCTGCGCCTCACAGCGGATGCGGTGAAGCGCGGTGTCTTCCAGGCTGGCGGGCATCCGATGGAGATCCCGGTCATGTCCGTCGGCGAGATGCTGACGAAGCCAACGGCGATGTTTCATCGCAATTTTTTGGCGATGGAGACGGAGGAAATGCTCCGCGCAAATCCAATCGACGGCGCGGTGCTGCTCGGTGGTTGTGACAAATCCACGCCGGGTCTGCTGATGGGCGCCTTCAGCATGGACATCCCCGTCATCTACATGCCCTGCGGCCCGATGATGAAGGGCAACTGGCGCGGCGAGACACTCGGCAGCGGCAGTGATGTGTGGAAATACTGGGATGAGAAGCGTGCGGGCAATTTGAGCTGGGGTGAGTGGTGCGAGATCGAAGACGGCATCGCCCGCAGCCCCGGTCACTGCATGACGATGGGCACCGCGAGCACGCTTACAGCGTTGGCGGAGACGCTCGGCCTCGTGATGCCGGGTGCTTCTTCGATCCCAGCCGTGGACAGTGCGCACACACGCATGGCCGCCGCCGCGGGCCGCCAGATCATCGAGAACGTGTGGCTGGACCGCAAACCCTCCGGCATCGTCACCGAACGCTCGTTTGAAAATGCCATCGCAGTCGATATGGCGCTCGGCGGCAGCACGAATGCCATCGTGCATCTCATCGCGATGGCCGGACGTCTCGGCATTCCGCTTCCGTTGGAGAAATTCGACGAGATCAGCCGCAAAGTGCCGCTTTTGGCGAATCTGCGTCCGGCGGGCAAATACCTCATGGAGGAGTTTTTCCTCGCCGGCGGCCTCACCGCGCTGCTGAACGGCATGCGTGAGCTTTTGCACACGGACGTGGCCACCATCACCGGCAAGACGCTCGGTGAAAACATCGCCGACGCGATCATCCATGACGAAGACGTCATCCGCACGCCGAAGAACGCGCTGCAGCCCGATGGCGGCACCGCCATCCTGCGCGGCAACCTCTGCCCGAACGGCGCGGTGATCAAACACGCCGCTGCGACCAAGGAACTCTGCACGCACAAAGGTCCTGCGCTCGTCTTTGACAGCTATCCGGCGATGAAGGCCGCGATTGAGGACATGAACCTCGATGTGACGAAGGACACCGTGCTCATCCTGCGCAACGCGGGACCAGTCGGTGCTCCCGGCATGCCAGAGTGGGGCCAACTTCCGATTCCGAAGAAGCTCATCCTGCAAGGCATCCGCGACATGGTGCGCCTGAGCGACTGCCGCATGAGCGGCACCAGCTACGGCGCGTGCGCCCTGCACATCGCGCCCGAAAGTGCCGTCGGAGGCCCGCTTGCGCTCGTGAAAAACGGCGACCTCATCGAGCTCGACGTTCCCAATCGCAAACTGCACCTCCACGTCAGCGATGAAGAGCTCGAAAAACGCCGCGCCGCCTGGAAACCCGCGCCACAGCGCTACCATCGCGGTTATGCGAAGCTCTACGTCGAACACGTCACGCAGGCCGATCAAGGCGCGGACTTCGACTTCCTCCAGCACGGCCCCGCAGTGCCGGAGCCGGATATTTTTTAACGCCTGAGCCTCACTTCGTCTCCGGCTCCCAGTAGTGGCCGAGGATTTCGAGCACCTTCGCGCGGAGTTCCTCGCCGTTGATCTCACCGTTGTGGCGGAAGACGATTTCACCGCCGGGGGCGACGAGGATGGTGTGCGGGATGGGGCCGGGCCATTCGGGGTCGAGGGCTTTGATGAGCTCGTCGTGGCTGGCGCCCTCGAAGACGTAGGCATTGCCTTTGCGGCCCTCGGCCTTGAGGGAGGGTTTGAGCCGGTCATGCACGATGGCGTTCTTCTCTTCGAGGAAGGTTTTCACATCGGCGATGGTCTTCGGATCATCCATGCTGATGCTGATGAACTCAAAGTCACGCAGGCCGAACTTCCGCTGGGTGGTAACGAACTCGTGAAACTCTTCCGCGCAGGGTCCGCACCACGTGGCCCACACATTGAAGAGGCGGAGCTTCTTGGTGGCGTTCTTGCGCAGCTCGGCGATGCCGGCGGGCGTGATGGTTTCGACCTCGACGCTGCCTTTCTCCCACTTCTCGTTGTCGGCGGCCACGCCTTTGCGCTTTTCGATCCATTTGGTGGAGCAGCCGTGCGGCTTCGTCTCAGCCACGGGCACGTCTTTGCCAGCGAGCAGGGCCTCGACGGCGTTTCGTGCGTCCGGCGCGGTCACGCTTGCGTCGTCGGCATAGCGTGAATCATCAAAGCGGCCCTGGTAGCGAAGTTTACGTTCTTTGTCGAAAAGGAAGACGTGCGGCGTGGCGAGGCAGCCGTAGGCCTTCGCGATGGCCTGCGTCTCGCCATCGAAGAGGTAGGGGAAGGTGAACTTCTGTTCCGCGGCATGCTTTTTCATCTCCGGGAAGCTGTCGTTGTATTTCGAGTAGCCCAGCTCGTCCGCTCGCAGAGCACCCGGATCGTTCGGATTGATGGCGACGACCTGAAGTTTGCCTTTGTGATCGGCGACGAGCTTCTTGAGCCGGCTTTCGATGCCTTGCGAGGTGGGGCAGTGATTGCTGATGAAGGCGATCATGAGCAGATCGCTATTCGCATACTCGGCGAGCGTGTGTTTTTCCTCGTCGATGCCGATCAGCTCAAAGGCGGGCGCGGGGTCGCCGATCTTGAGGGTCTTCAATCCGGGCACGTCTTCAGCCAAAACAGCGGTGAGCGTGCAGAGGAGGGCAAAGAGGGTGTTTTTCATGCGTGGCGAAAGTCGCGGCATGAACGCACGGCGCAAGCGCATCCTTGCCAGCGGTCACTTCTCGTCTTTCTCGGCGGCCTTGCGCACCTGGACGCTGTCAAAGCCGAGCTTCTCACCGGCGTGCTTGAGGCACTTCACGATGTTTTCCTCCTCAAAGGCCAGATGATCCTC
>JBKCXA010000182.1:0-5167 GCA_046316935.1 Prosthecobacter sp. | reverse complement strand
GGCCCAAACGAGGTCGCCGCAGTGAATCTGCCGCACGTCATGCTCGATGCCGCAGGCCGTCCGTGGCTCACCGTGCGCTACTTCAAAAACTACGCCTGGCGCATCGCTCTGACTCGCTATGACGAGGCCACGAAGCAATGGACGAAGCCTTTTGCCATCCCTGGCAGCGTCTATTCGCAGGATCATCAGACCACACACGTGCTGGGCAAGGACGGCAGCCTGTGGATCGCCTGGCCGAGCGATCTGCGCAGTTCCAAACTCCAACTCAACACCGGCATACACCTCGCCAAAGTCGCCACCGATGCTGAGGTGCCGCTCGTCGCTGCACCGGCAGCGAAACGGCGCGATCCTTTCCCCGCCTACATCAATCCCACCACGCCCGAGCGTGCGCAAAACGAGCGCCACACCTGGACGCACGATGGCGTGACCTACCAGCTCTACTGGGGCGATTACCACCGCCACACGGATGTCTCCAACTGCATCACCGCGAACGACGGCTGCATCGTCGAGCAGTTCCGCTACGCCATCGACATGGGGAAGCTCGACACCCTCGGCACGAGCGACCACACCGACATCGCCAAGATCTACACGCCCTACGAATGGTGGCTGAACCAGAAGCTCGTGGATGTCTTCTACGCGCCCGGCTTCTTCACCAGCATGTATGCCTACGAGCGCGAGCAAAAGTGGCCGTTTGGGCACCGCAACATGGTCTTCGCGCAGCGCGGCGGTCCCATCGTTTACATCCAGCGGAAGAACTACCTCGCCTCGCCCTGGCAGAAGCTTTTCCCCGTCAAAGAAGACGGCGAGGCCGAACTGCATCCCAGCGAGCTCTGGAGCGTGCTCACGCGCTACGGCAAACCCGTCACCGCCATTTCCCACACCGGCGCGACCGGCATGGGCACCGATTGGGACCAAATCCCGCCGATTGATCATCGTGTCGAAAACGTCATCGAGATCTACCAAGGTGCCCGCGTCAGCTACGAGGCCCCTGGCGCTCCGCAGCCGACCGTCGGGCTGCGTGAGGGTGAGAAATACAATCACTCCTCCGATGTCGTCGGCGTGCCCGTCGTGGGCCAGCCGATCCGCAGCTTCACCGTGAAGAACAACGGCGTGTATCAGCACGCGCTCGAGATCGGCCACAAGCTCGGCGTGTGGGCGAATAGCGACCACATTTCCACCCACACGAGCTACGGCGGCGTCTATGTGAAGGAATTCACCCGCGAAGGCATCCTCGAAGGCCTCAACGCCCGCCGCACCATCGCCGCCACCGACCAGATTTTCGTCGAGTTCACCTGCAACGACAAACTCCTCGGCACCGAGATCGCATTGACCGGCAAACCGGTGCTCAAATTCGCCATCGACGGCACCGCAGCCATCCAACGCGTCACCTTGGTCCGCAACGAGAAGAACCACCAGCAGTGGGAACCGAACGCGAAGACCTTCTCGCAATCCTTCACCGACGAATCGCCGCTTCCGGGCGAAAACCGCTACTACCTCCGCGTCGAGCAAAACGATGGCAACATGGCCTGGAGCAGCCCGGTGTGGGTGCAGGTGAAGTGAGCGACAAGAAGGCGGAACAGGTTTTCAAACTGTTCATTCCCTCGCTCCCGCAGGATGAAATCCTGTGGCGCTTTCCTCACGCCTTCAACGCCTTGAAGACACCCTCCGCACGGAGCCTTTGCAGCAGCGAACGGAAATCAGCCAGCGTCGCGCCTCCTGAGCCGTAGCGGCCTTCGGCGTAGAGATGGGCGAGCGCTTGCAGATGGCGATTATCGGGGGCGATCCGCTGCACATAGCCGAGCGGGCCTTCGCAGGCACGGCAGGCCGGGTAGCCGGTGCGGGCCAGTTGCTGGCAGAGCTGGCTCCAGGCACCGCGCCAGGGATCGCGTTCCCGGCTGCGGCAGCGCAGGAGGAGGTTGATGAGCACCAGCCCCACCATGAGGCAGCCCAGGCTGATGAGCAGGAGCTGCCACCAGGTGCCCGATTCCCAGCCGAGGCTGGCCAGCCAGGAGCGCTGGAATTCTTGATTGTATTCCACCACCGCGTCCTGCCACGCGTAGTTCACCCGGTCCCAGAAAAGCCGCGTCTCAAAGACCATCAGCCCCCACCAGCCGAGGCGCTCACGCTCCATGGCCGCGCCATCGCTGGAAAGGTAGGCCCGCATGTCCACGCCCACGCGTCCCGGTGCCAGTGCGGCCGTGGGATCCAGGCGAGTCCATCCCGTGCCCTCCAGCCACACCTCCACCCAGGCATGCGCATCACTCTGGCGCACGATCATCTGGCCGGTGCGGGCGCTGTATTCACCACCGAGGAAGCCGATCACCACCCGCGAGGGCACCCCGGCCAGACGCATCAGCGTGGCAAAGCTGGCCGCGAAGTGCTCGCAGAAGCCGTTTTTTCCACGGAAGAGAAAGTCGTGCAGGCCCTCGGGACTGCTGCCATATTCATCCGGCGTGAGCGTGTATTGAAAACCGCTCGCCTGGAGATGACGAATGCCCAGCTGCACGATTTGCAGATCATTCTCCGCCGCGTCCTTCCAGTCCTCCGCGAGCTGGTAAGTCTCCGCGGTGAGATTCTGCGGATGGTCCAGGTAGATGGCGCGGTGATGCGCGGGTAGCGGCTCTTTCGTGCGCTGTTGCAGCCGGGAAAAAATTGTCACCCTCGTCAGCCCGCGGACGGGAAAGGGGGAGACCAGCGCGTCATCAAACTCCGGCGTCAGCGCCGCGCCGCCGCTGAGCACCAGTTGCGGCACATCCAGCGCCGGCAGCCAGCGCTGCCCGTGGGGCTCGATTTGCAGTTCCTGGCGCACCGATTCGCCCGCCGCCGGGCGTGCCGGGTTCTGCTTCAGGCCAAATCGCTCGCCGCGTTTCCAGCGCAGGCCCTCGCAATCCGCCAGCGTCAGACAGCGCCAGTAGCGCAGGTCGTTCGGCGGCACACCGCCCTCGGGGAATTCGGCGCGGAAGGCCCGCTCCATGCGCAGCGCCACCTTGGTGATGCTGCCGGGATCGAGCTCGGAGGCGATGCCGCTCTCCATGAAGCGGCCGCCAAAGGTCGCCGTGAGGTTCAGCAGGCCGCGCGGCATCACCACAAAGAGCACGCCCACCAGCGGCAGCGCCTGCGCAAACATCAGCGCCGTCGTCCGTGCCGGACGCCACACGCCCGGCACGCTGAGGCGGAAGCGGGTCATGCACGCCGCGATCAGCAAAAACACGCCCAGGCACCACAGCATGCGCGGCAGGCTGTTGTCCATCACGATGCCGCACAGGCACAGGAACCACCCGATCAGCGCCAGCACCTGGAATTCACGCGGGGCGCGGCTTTCCAGCAGCTTCACCCCCGCCAGCGCCGCCAGCAGGGCGATGCCCGCCTCCATGCTCGCCTGCCCGGCATAGCCGATCCACGCGGCCGCCATGCCCGCCAGCAGCATGATCAGACGCACCGCCAGCGGTGGCGCCTCCTTCCGCAAAAGCAGCCGCCACGCGAAACACAGCAGCGTCAGCACTAGGCAGGGGATCGTGATCACCTCGATCAGCGGGAGAAAACTCGCCACCAGCCCCACGCTCAGCGCCACCAGCGGACCATGCGGGAGGAAGGACGAGCTCTCAAAGCCTGACCGCACCTTGCCACGCCCCTGCCGCATCGCCGCACGGCCCCGCGCCTGCGTCTCCGCCGCCTGCGACGCGGTGAAATCCGCCAGCGCATCCAGACAGCGCCGATGATGCGCGTGACCACGCCCCGCGGCGATCACCTTGCCTGGAAGTCGCAGCTCATAGAGCCGCTCCTCGCTCTCGCACATCTCCATCCACCTCACGAGCTGCCCGGCCCTGGCATCACTTTCCAGCGGCATGGCATCCCACTCCAGCACCACCAGTTCACTCACGTCGGAGGCCCAGGTCTTCACCACCAGCGGCCTGCCACGTGCCACCGCCCGCCAGTCGATGTGCCGGGTAGAGTCCCCCGGCTGAAACTCACGCGTGCCCGCAAAGTCATCACCACCCCGGCCGGTGCCGCGGGCACTGCTGCGCGAGACCGCCGCCTGCTGCTGCGCCAGCGGCCCCAGCGGCTGCGGCGCTGGCAGAGGCAGGCTGCCCGCCGCCCTCGCATGCACCCGCCTCGGAGCGCTCGTCTCCATGACCAGCTCCATGTTATACAGCCCCAGCGGATACACACTGCGTGCCAGAAAGCGCAGCGTGCCCGCCGCCGGAGCCAGCAGCTCCACCACGCGGCATTGCCCCGCCTCCAGCCGGTCCACAAACACGCTGTCCGCCCCCTCGATCACCTGGATCTCCACGCCGCAGGCCTCCTTCGGCCCCTCATTGCGCACCTCCAGCCGCACCCGGCTCAGGCCGCCCTCCTTTGCCGTGCTGGTCGATCTCACGCGCAGGCGCAGCCCCCGCAGATTCGCCCTCGCATGCAGCATCGAGACCACGGTCAAAAGGCCCGCCAACAGCGCCAGCAGATACGCCGCGCCATTCGACTGCGCCTCCGCCGCATACCACATCGCCACCAGCATCGCGATCATCGCGAGCGTGTGCCAGTTGGCGCGGAGATGGAGCTTCGGCGGCATGAAAAAGACGGGTGGAAATGCGTCGTGGCAGGTACCCTAACCACGTTTCCAAAAACAAGGAATCTCAATCTCCACCCGTCATGCAGTCAGGGCCCGAGACCCGAACCCATGCCACTCGATGAACGAAACCCATCCCCTGCCCTAGAACACCGAATGACGAAGGCTAGCATCTTGCTCATGCTCTCGCTCTTCATCTCCCCTCTTTCTGATGCTGAGAGAGCAAGATGAAGATCAAGAGCAGGAGCAAGAATAAGCCCCGGAAGCCTTATGGCCGCCGAAGGCAGACCGCATGCCCCATTCACAGGCTGGACGATTTCGGGGGAATCGCCGACACTCGTGGCATGAACACCTTGGAAACCGATATCGAAGTCCATGCGGATGGCAGTCTGAAGCTGCTCTCGCCGTTGCCGGAATGGCTGAAGCCGGGGCGCGTGCATGTCGTGCTTTCGGTGCCGAATGGCACCTCGCCCAAGCCCAAGCGTGTGATCCCCACCGCCACCCCGGAGATGCTGGCGAAGCGGGCAGCGGCTTTTGAAGCCATCCGGGCGCTGGGTGGGCTGAAGGATGTGATTCCTGACCCAGCGTGAGCGTAGGCCGCAA
>JBKCXA010000181.1:0-8746 GCA_046316935.1 Prosthecobacter sp. | reverse complement strand
GGGCCGGATCGAGCGTTCCGGCCTCCACGGCGGCGCGGATGGCGCAGCCGGCGTCCTTGCCGTGCTTGCAATCGCCGAAGCGACAACCCAGCGCGAGCTGGTCGATATCGCCAAAGCGCTCCCGCAGGGTGGTCTCGTCCGTCCACATCTGCACTTCCTTGATGCCGGGATTGTCGATGAGGATGCCGCCGCCATCCAGCACGATCAATTCGCGTGCGGTGGTGGTGTGGCGACCTCGACCGGTCTTTTCATTCACCTCATCGGTCCACTGCCAGTCCTCGCCGAGCAGCAGATTCACCATCGCGGATTTGCCGACGCCGCTGGAGCCGATGAAGGCCACGCTTTTGCCTCGCTTCAGGTAGTCGCGGACGACTTTGATGCCCTTGCGCTTGATGACGCTGGTGAGGTGGACATCGGCCTGTGGGTTCAGCTCACGAATGGCGGTGGCGGCTTCCTCGTTTTGCTCTTTGGAGGTGAGATCGGTTTTGTTGATCAAAACGACGGCTTTCGCGCCGCTGCGGGCGATGAGGGCGAAATAACGCTCCAGCCGCCGCACGTTGAAATCCGTCTCCGCATCCGTGATGACGATCACGGTATCGACATTCGCCGCGATGACCTGCTCCTCGGTGCTGAGGCCGGGTGCTTTGCGTGAAAAGCAGGTCTGCCGGGGCAAACGGGCACGGATGACGGTATCCGTTCCTTCTTTGCCGACATCGAGCGCCACCCAATCGCCCACGGCGGGCAGGTCAGCGTCTGTCTGCGCCTCGTGATAGACTTTGCCACTGAGAATGACCTCCAACTCGTCAAAGCCACCCGCTCCATCATCGAGCAGAGCGCCGTAGGAGATCTTGTTGTCGCGGATCAGGCGGGCGGGCTTCCAGCCCTCGGCGGCGTAAGGCTCGAACTGCCGGGCGAAAACATCGTTCCAACCCAGGTCATCGAGCGTGAAGCGCGGCACGGCAGGCAGAGGAAATAGATGCGATCACTGCTGGCCCGGCGTGGCCGGAGCAGCGGGCTTCACCTCAACCGGCGGGGAGGCTGGCGTGGCAGGAGCGCCGAGCGGTGGGGGCTCAGGCACCTTCATCTGCGGCACGGCGCCAGGAGTGGCAGCCGGGGCATTCGGATCAGCAGGAGGCGTGGTTCCGTTTGCGGCACCTTCCGCGACCTTGGCAGCGGCGGCATCGGCCTGCTTTTTCTTTGAGGCGGCATACTTCGCGGCATTGGCCTTGGCCTTGGCGGCGGACTGCTTCAGGTAGGTGGCGTAGTCAGGGCCATTGCCGGTGATTTTCACCGGGGTGCCGAGGGCGGTGTGCTCGTAAAGGATGGGGGCCATCTGCTTCGGCAGGCGGATGCAGCCGTGAGAGGCACGGCGTCCGGGCTTTGAGATGAGGCCGATGTGCATGCCCACTCCGTCGTTGGTGAGGCGCATGAAATACTTCATCGGAGCAGCGACGAACTTGCCGCCGGCAGGGAGCACATCGCGTCCGTTTTTGAAGTCGGAGTTCACCAGCTTGCCGGAGGCGTCGTAACCCTTGCCGTAGAGGTTCGAGACCTTGTCTTTGACCTTTTCGAGCACTTTGAAGTCCCCGGTGGGCGTGGGGAAACTGGTGATGCCGCTGGCCACATATGTCCAGCCGACGACTTCTTCGTTGTGGTAGAGGGTGGCACGCTGCGTGTCCACATTCACAACGATCTGGGTGATCGGCTTGTCACCGCCAGTCCACTCGCCGGGATACTTCCACTCCTCCTTCACCGGCTCCGGCGGAGGAGGCGGAGGGGCTTTCTTGAAAAGATTGCAGGAAGCCATGGAAACGGCGGCGAGCAGCAGCAGGCCGGTTTTGAGGAAAGAGTGCGCGGAGAGGGTCACAGGCCGGAATTGTAAGGGCATGTGCGGAATGCTCAAGCGGCCAGTTCGCACGGATGAGAAATCAACACGTCCGCTCCGTGCTCCCGCAGCTCTTTTTCCCCGCGGAAGCCCCAGCGCACACCGATGGCCCGCATGCCGCTGTTTTTGGCAAAGTCGATGTCGATGCCCGAATCCCCGACGTAGGCGATTTCGCTCGTCGGCAGGCCCCAGATGGCCGCCACCTCATGTGCGGCATCAGGCGCGGGCTTGTGCGGGACCTCCGGCCGGGCACCGAGGATGATGTCGAAGGCTTCTTTGCCGAAAAAGTGCTCCGTCATGGGCACGGTGAAGCGATGTGCCTTGTTGGAGATGACGCCAAGCTTGAACCCACGGGCCTTCAGCGTGCCCAGCAGTTCCACCACGCCATCGTAGGGCTGCGTGCGTTCCTGCCAGTGCCGCTCGTAGTTGGCGCGATATTCGGACACCCCGGCACGGATCGTGTCTTCATCACGAGCGTGCTCCGGCAGCGCTCGTTCGACCAGCTTCTCCATGCCATCCCCCACCATCTGGCGAAAGAGTTCCAGCTCCCGCCGTGGATGCCCGCGAGCCTCCAGCATGCGGTTCACGGATTCCGCGATGTCGGCGATCGAATCAATCAGGGTGCCATCGAGATCAAAAAGGTAGGCTTGGGGGGAGGTCATCCCTGCCTCTCTGGCAAGAAAGCCATGCGCAGGCAAGCCCGCGTGAACGGAGCAAGCCGCCGGAGGGCAAACTTTCGATAGATTCTCCTTCGCAGACTCGTATGAAGTGCGCCCCCAAAACCCACCCCTCCGCCGGACGCTCCAACCTCGCCCGGCGGCCCTTTCCGCATGGTCATCCAGGCTCGTCTTCCATCGTCTCTACGTCTCGCGCTTCTCGGCGCGATGCTCCTGACGGTGTGCGGATGCAAAAGCTCCATGTACAAGAGCTGGGCCGACCGAGAGGTCTTTGGCCTGCTGAAGAAAAAGACCAGCAAGGTGCCCAATTCCGGCCAGCACCTGCTCGACATCACGCCTCCCCCGCCCGTTTCCATGAAGGAACTGGCGAAAAACATGAAGACGGTCGAGTTCCTCGGGGACCGGGCCTACATCGAAAAGGACGCCCGCGTGATCGCACTCGCCGATGCGCTGAACTTCGGCGTGCACCGCAACCGCAACTACCTGCTCCAGAAAGAAGTCGTCTATCTGGCCGCGCTCGATCTCACCCTGACTCGGCAGAATTTCGCCCCGATTCTCAGCGGCAGCGGCGGTGCCACCCTAGATCGCTCAAAGGTGAGCAACGGTGTCA
The DNA here is from genome assembly GCA_046316935.1 of Prosthecobacter sp. Taxonomy (GTDB): domain Bacteria; phylum Verrucomicrobiota; class Verrucomicrobiia; order Verrucomicrobiales; family Verrucomicrobiaceae; genus Prosthecobacter. The sequence continues at coordinate 5,574 of JBKCXA010000181.1, read as the reverse complement.
CCACCCTGGTGAACACCGGCACGCTCACCACCAGCGGTGACGTGGGCCTCAGCGTGCTCACCCGCACTGGCGCACGCCTTGCGGCGGATCTGACCACGGACTTCGTGCGATTCATCACCGGCGGACTGCGTGACACCGGCGATTCGCGGCTGGCCTTCACTCTCTCGCAGCCCTTGCTGCGTGGCGCAGGATACCTCGCCGCCTCCGAATCCCTCACCCAGGGCGAGCGCACAGTGCTCTATAACATCCGCAGCTTCACCCAGCAGAGGAAAAGCTTCGCCGTGGAGGTCGCCACCCAATACTTCCGCGCCATCCAGAGCCGTGAGAGCGCCAAAAACGCCTATCTCGGCTACATGGCCTTTAATTCGGTGGTCGAGCGTGAGCAGGCCATGGCAGAGGCCAACCTGCGCAGTCGATCCTCGCTCGGCCAGCTCCTCCAGGCCCAGATAAACTTCCAGCGCACCTGGACGAATGCGATCCGCAACTACGAGCAGGCGCTTGATGACCTCAAAATCACCCTCGGCCTGCCTGTCACCGAGCGAATCGTGCTTAACTACAAGGACCTCGACGATCTACAAATCCTCACCCCGCCCGGCACCCTGGACGATGCCATGCAGACCGCCCTCACCACCCGGCTTGACCTCTGGAACAATCGAGATCGGGCCGAAGATGCCACCCGCCGCGTGCTCATCGCCAAGCAGGACACGCTACCCACGCTCAATGCCGTGGTATCTCACCGCACCCTCGACGATCCGAACGTGAACGACTTCAGCCTGCAAACACGCAATCGCGGCGTCAGCATCGGCTTGAACACCGATCTCAACCTGAACCAAAAACCCGAGCGCAATACCCTACGGGCCGCCATGGTGGCCGAGCAGCGTGCCCGCCGTGAGCTGGACCTCGCGGAAGAGCAGGTGCGCAATGCCGTGCGCACCGGCTGGCGTGACCTCGAGGTGGCGCGGAAGCAGTATGAGTTCGCCAAACGTGGCATGGAAATCAGCATGAACCGTCTCGAAGTCGAAGAGGCCTTCATGGCCGAGGGCCAGGGCACCGCCCGTGACCTCATCGAGGCGCAGCGAGACCTCAACACCACCCGCGATCTCATGGTCTCAACCCGCATCAATCATAACCTCGCCCGCCTTCAGCTCTGGCGGGACATGGGCGTGCTCTTCATTGAGAAAGACGGATCGTGGGTGGACGTATTAAAAAGGGAGAAACCAAAGGGAGAATGATGAAAAAGGGAAAAACCATCACCTGGCTCGTTTTGAGCACCATCCTCGGCGGGATCACCTGGCTGGCCTGGGGCTGGTTTGCGGGCTCCGGCGATGCCGGGCAGGAGGTGCCCACCTTCGCCGTGCAGCGCGGCGCTTTGGAAATCAATGTCCTGCAAGGCGGCGAGATCCGCGCCCTGCAAAACCTCGAGCTGAAATCGGAGATCGAAATCCCCACCAAGATCCTCTCCCTCATCCCCGAAGGCTATCTAGTCACCGAAGAGGACGTGAAAAACGGCAAGGTGCTCGTCGAACTGGATGACACCGAGGTGAAGCAGAAGATCCAAAACCACGAAATCGAGTTCCAGACCACCGTCGCCGCCTTCATCGACGCCGACCAGGCCCGCGAAATCCAAAAAAGCGAAAACCAGAGCCTCTTCCGCGCCACCAAGGAAGTCGGCATCTTCGCCCTCATGGACTTCGAGAAATATCTCGGACGCGAAGTGACCGCCGCCATCCTCGCCAAGGCAGGCCTGCCAAAGGATGTGACAGATTTCGAGAAATACGCGGCTGTTTTGGAGACACAGGCGGACAACCCGGTGACAGCCGAAGCAGGCAATCCCAAGACCGCCGCGGACAAAGCCGCCAAAAAACCGGCAGCCAAAGCCGTGTCTGAGCGCATCGACTTCGCCCCCTTTCTCGAAGCCAGCACCTCCAGTGATGGCGAAGCCCAGCAAAAGCTCCGCCAGCTCGATGACGAGCTCCTTCTCCGCAAAGCCGAGCTCGCCGTGGCCAAGCAGAAGGTCGAGGCCTCCGGCCGTCTCGCCTCGAAAAACTACATCTCCAAAGCCCAGCTCGAAAACGACCAGGTCACCCATGAAAAGGTGGAGCTCTCCGTGAAGACGGCGGAGACCCAGCTTCACCTGTTTAAAGCCTACGAGTTCAACAAGCAGTGCTCGACCCTGATCTCCCAATACCGCGAGGCCATCAACAAGCTCCAGCGCACCATCCGTGAGAACCGCAGCCGACTCGCCCAAGTGGAAACGCGCTACCAAACCGCCAAGCGCCGCCACGAGATGGAGGTGGCCCAGCGTGAAGACCTCGACCGCCAGCTCAAGGCCTGTGTCATCAAGGCCAGCCAGCCCGGCCTGGTCGCCTATGGCGACCTCAACGCTTCCTCTTCCTATAATTACAGCAACAGCATTGAGGAAGGTTCTGCTGTTCGATTCCGCCAGACCATCCTCACCATTCCGGACATGAGCCAGATGGGCGTGAAGGTAAATGTGCACGAGTCCCAGGTGAAGAAGGTACACATCGGCCAGCGGGCACTGGTCCGCGTCGATGCCGAGCCGGGCAAACTGCTCGAAGGCAAGGTGGCCGAGCTCGCCATCCTGCCGGACAGCAGCAGCAGCCGCTACACGCCAAATTTGAAGGTCTATCCGGCCACGATCCACATCGACGGCTTCCACCCCTGGCTTAAACCCGGCATGAATGCCAAGGTCGAGATCGTGGTGAACCTCCTTGCTGATGTGCTCTACATCCCCGTGCAGTCCATCGAGGTCGATGGAGACGATCACCATTTTTGCTACGTGAGCAAAGGAGGCAGCCTGGAGCGCCGCCCCGTCGTCACCGGCCAGTTCAATGAAGAGTTCATCGAGGTGCGGGATGGCCTGCAACCCGGCGAAGACGTGGCACTCTCCTTGCCCAAGAAAGCCGAGCTCGAAGACCAGCCCGCCCCCAAGCCCGCAGGCAAGCCCAAGGACGCCAAGGCAAAGGAGAAGAACATCGCGGCTGCGAAGTGAAGCTTAGTTTACCGGGGTTGTGAACCTTGGTGAAGCGATAGCATCCACCTTCCTGATCAAGGTGTCGTTCCCGTAAGGGGCAGCAGCACGAGCGATGTCGATCCGGGCTCGGGTGGTGCGGCGGCGGCGAAAGTGGTGAGGTCGGCGGCGTTGACGGGGATGCCGTCGGGGGTGGTGAGGAGGGTGTTGCCGGTGTCGTCGAGGACGACAATGAGGCCGTGGGCGGCGGCGAGGAGGGCGAGGGCACTGGTGGTGCCAGTCGTGGACGCTGTGGAGGAAGATGAAGTGGTCGTGGTGACGATGCCGTTGGCGTCGGAGATGGACGTGGTGCCGGTGTTGGCGGCGACGATAGGGGCGGAGTCGGTTTGATTGAGGCCGCCGGGATTGGTGGTGGCGGGTGGTGTGGTGACGGGTTGTTCGATGATGACGCGATTCATTTCGCCGACGGGCTCGACTTTGATGACGGTGGCTCCATTCGAGGCGACGGAAGCCGTTGGCGCGAAGGGCAACGAGATGATGGGCAGCGTCGAGGGCAGATGATTGGCAAACTGGCCCCACAAAACCTGGGCGTCAGCAGGAGTGAGCACGCGCTCCTGACCGACGGCGGCGCTTGGGACGACGAGCGGGACAAATTCCAGGGGCGCGAGGCTGGCGAGTTGATCGCGCGAGGTGGCGAGGGTTTGCAGGGCTTTTTGCTCGGAGGGCGTGGCGAGAATCTGCGCGGGATTGGCGGAGGGGCGCAAACCGAGGGCGAGGGCGTCTTGATGGAGTTGCGGCGTGGCGTTGCGTGGCTGCGGCGTTTGCAAACCGAGGTCGGCGAGGGTGATGTGGCCGTTTTCGAGTTTCGATTCGCAATGGGCGAGCGAGGAGATGAGGTCGAGGGCCTTCAGGAAGGAGATGGGGCCGCTGTGGACGGTGACGCGGCGATGCCGTGCGGCTCCGGGGACGCTCATGACGAGCTTGTTGAGGTCGTCGCGCTTGGCGTAGTTGTGCGTGCGGAGTTGCTCAATTAGCCAGCGAGCGGCTTCTTCGAAGGTGACGCCTTCGAGGGCGATGGAGGGCAGGTAAAAATCATCGAGACGCTCGGCGAGGGTCAAAACGACGGGCGATGGAGGCGTGGTGATGCTGGAGGAGACGTTCGCGGCTTTGGTGCGAGGTTGCAGCAGGATGTGTGTTTGCGTCGGCGAGGTCTTCGAAGGCGTTTGGGGCTCGTTTTGCGCCAAAACAGGCTCGGTGGGCCGTTTTTGCATCCAGAGGAACAAAACGCCGCCGAGCACTAAAACGGCGGCGATGCGTGCGAAGGGGCTTTGGAGCACGTTGGTGCGCCAAATGGGCTGTTTTCGTGCCGGAGCGATCTCGGCGGGCATTTCGCAATCAAGCGCGGCGAACTCGAGGAGGGCTTTTTCGCGAGCGGAGCAGTGCTGGGCGAGCAGCGACTCGAAGCGCACGCAGTTCGCGAAGTCCTTCGCGGCCTCGGGACTTTCGAGCAGCATGGACATGAGCGTCTCGCGCTCCTCGGGCGAGGCGCAGTCGTCCAACCAGCGGCGGGTGAGCGTGTTGAGGTCGGCGGGGTTCATGTCAGGCTTCTCCTCCAAAGAAACGACGAAGGCGCTTTTGGACGCAATCGCGAAGTTGTTTGCGGACACGGCTGAGGGCCTGATAGACGGCGTCGGGCGTGAGGCAGAAGCCGGAGGCGATGACGTCGATGGTCTTGTTCTGGCCGTAGCGTTCAGTGATGAGCTTGCTGGCATTGGGTGGAAGGGTGTCGAGGCAGTCGCGGAGGGCGCTTTCACGCTCCTGCCAGGCGCCGTTGCTGTCATCGGCATCGAAGCCCTGCGCGACGCTCTCGATGACCTCGGGAGGAAAGGCCTGCGGATTGCGGGCGCGGATGCGGCGGTCGGCTTTGATCTTGTTGGCGGCCACGCCGCGTGCCCACGCGCCGAAGGAGCGGGTGGGATCGTATTTGTCAAAGCTGGTCCAAAGCGTGAGCGCGATGTCTTGAAACAGATCGTCCTCCAGCGGCTTGTCGCGCACGATGGCGCTCAGAAATGCCCGCAGGTCTCCCTGCACCGCGAGGAAGAGCGAGAGGAACTGTTCGTGTTTCGGATCGGACATCGGGTCAGGGTTCGCGTTGGACTTTGAGCCTCAGCATGAGGCACTGGGCGGGGTTGATGGGCTGCACGGAGCGCAGGGTGATGGTCTCGGTGCCGTCGCCATTCGAGGCGGCGTTGGTTTGGATGAAGTCTCCACCGGCGGGCTGCCAGGTTTGCAGATTGGCGGAGCATTCGAGCTGGTAGATGAGCGCGGGATCATCGAGACGGCGGCGATAGCTCAGCGTGGCGTGGCGCTGGCCGCTGATCTCGGTGAGGCCGATCTGCGGCGTGGTGAGCGCGGCATTTTCCTCGGCTTTGAAGGCATAGCTGAGGAGATTTGTCGCATCGCCGCTCACGGCGGGATTTTGCCACTCGTCGCCAAATTGATCGCGCTTCCAGAAGTTGAAGGCGTCGAGAATCTGCACGGTGGTGGTGACGGTGGTAGAGTTTCTTCCGTCATAAGTGAAG
>JBKCXA010000180.1:0-5754 GCA_046316935.1 Prosthecobacter sp. | reverse complement strand
CATTTCCCTCCCCGAGGCCCCGCCGGATGCGCTCGACATCCCGGACGCCACCAGCATGCTCGGCGGCGGCTCGATGGGTAGCGGCGGCTTTGGTGGCGGTGGAGCCGGTGGTGGCTTCGGCAAAGGCATCGGCATGGGCGGTGCGAACGGCTTTGTGAGCCTGCCTCCCTCAATGCGCAGCCGCTGCAGCACGCAGGAGCGTTTGGAGAAGCTTCGTCAAAACGGTGGCAGCCCGGAGTGCGAGGCCGCCGTGAGTGCCTCGCTCGAATGGCTCAAAGGCAAACAGAACCCCGATGGCTCCTGGGGCCGTGGCAACAAGGCCGCCATGACCGGTCTCGCTTTGCTCTGCTTCCTCGGCCGCTGCGAGACCCCCGAATCTCCCTTCTACGGCGAAAACGTCATGAAGGGCATTGTTTACCTCATCGAACTCAGCAAGAAGAACCCCCACGGCATCATCTCCGAGACCTGGATGGGCGAAAAAGGCGGCGCGGGCACCTACGAGCACGGTATCGCCACCTACGCCCTCGGTGAAATGTACACCCTCGCCCGTCTCGGCTCGAAATCGCTCCCGGGCATGCGTGAGGCCTTCGAGAAAGGCGTGAAAGTCATCATCGACAACCAGTCTGCCAAGGGCGGCTGGGGCTATGGTGGCAAAGAGATCGTCTATAACAAGAACGCCAACGACCTCTCCGTCGTCGGCTGGCAGTTCCAGGCCATCAAGGCCGCCAAAAACACCAAGCTCAAGATCGACGGACTGGAGACCTGCATCAAAAAAATGATCGAGTACATGGAAGGCATGCAGACCAAGGACGGCGGCTTTGGCGGTGCTGACCGCGACAAGCACTACAATCAGTGGTCGCTCACCGGCGTCGGCATTCTCGCCCTCGAAACGATGGCCAAAAACAAGTCCGCGGCCACGAAGAAGGCCGTGAAGTTCATGCACGAGTTCCTGGCTGCAGAGCCCCTCGATTGGAACAAGAACTGCAACCTCTACTGCTGGTATTACTACACCCAGGCCTTCTTCCAGGTCGGCGGTGAAGAGTGGAAGTTCTACAACCAGATGTTCCTCCCGCAGATCCTCAGCGCCCAGCAGCCCGATGGCAGCTTCAAGCGCGGCCGCCCGAACTATCCCGCCGGTGACGCCGCCGATGAAATCTACCGTCAGTGCCTCTGCACACTCCAGCTCGAGTCCTACTACCGCTACCTGAAGGTCGGCGACCGCGAGGAGCAGAGCTTCTTCGACAGGAACGACAAGTAAGACCATCCAGAGCATCAAACCTCGCGTAATCTCCCAGGGCGTCTCACACAGAGACGCCCTGTTCTTTTCCACCTCATGTCCGCTCCCGAGAACATCTACGAAACCCGCCGCCTGCTTGATGAATACCTGCTGTTTCACTACGGCACGCCCGCTGAGGTGCTGCCATGGGAAAATGGCCCGCGTGAGGCGCTGAACTTTCCCGTCCGCACCGTCATGGACCTCATCGACCTCCCGCGCACACCCTGCGAGGCCGTCGCCCTCGATCTCGGCTGCGCCGTCGGCCGCTCCAGCTTCGAGTTGGCGAATTTTGGCGTCCGCGTCCTCGGCATCGACTACTCGCAAAGCTTCGTCGATGCCGCCTCGCAGCTTGCCCGCGAGGGCTGTATGTCTTACGAGCGTGTCGATGAAGGCAGCACCAGGACCTCGCTCGTAGCCCGCGTGCCGGAAAACCTCCGACGCGATCGCGTCACCTTCGAGCAAGGCGATGCCATGAACCTCCGCGCTGACCTGGGCGACTACGACATCGTCCACGCCGCCAATCTCCTCTGCCGCCTCACCGATCCACTGAAGCTCATCGAGCGACTGCCATCCCTCGTGCGGCCCGGAGGCCAGCTTTTGCTCACCACACCCTGCACATGGCTCGAAGAGTTCACTCCGCGTGGAAACTGGCCACAAGGCTCCACCCGCGAATGGCTCACCTCCCTCCTCGAACCTCACTTCGACCTCTCCAAGACCTGCGACATGCCCTTCCTCATCCGCGAGCACGCCCGCAAATACCAATGGAGCGTCGCCCTCGGCATGCGCTGGCGGAGAAAAGTGGCCTGAGGATCACTCCTCGCCCTTCGGCTCCGGCAGGAAAATGCCGACTACGAGGGTGAAATCACACCATTCCGGTGACAACAGCTTTGGGACTGGTCGCTTGAAGCGCTTTGGCTACGGCAGGACTCTCGCTTGGAGCAATGGAAGCGGTTCCCACCCGTCCTTGCCCTGCTGTTGAGCGATCCACTCCAAGGCATCAATCTCATTCGAGGTCTGTGGGGCGCCCAGTTCTTGGGCTACCCTTGAAACATCGCGGGACTCAGAGTCATTCAAAAAGATGAATTGGTTACGGCTTTCGTGAGCGAATTTCGGAATGCCGAGGGATCCAGAGTCGCCTCGTTTCATTTTGCCCCGGAAGAGAGCCAATGTCGCCAGCAAACGTCGGCTGACTGCCTGGTTGGGGGATCGGCCCGCCATGGCGATCAGCCGTGTTACTTGGCTCCTTGCCTCCTGAATGGAGAATTCGTCCACGGAGCTGACGGCGACAAACCGGATTTTCTCGGCCAACTTCATCTCCGCATATCGGTTTTGAGCGGATTCGAGCAGTGCGAAGTCAGTCAGCGCTTCTTCGTAGATCCGGCGCATGCGCATTCCGTCAATTGCGGCCATCCGCATGCCGACCCCCGCGCTCGCCAGCAGGTATGTGCCCACGATTAATCCGAGCAACCCCATTCCGATCAAACCTGCCTCACAGGCACCGACGACTTTTGGTTTCTTCCGTTGCACGATGCCGGCGATGAAAAGCAGGCACCCCAGCACGATGAGCGGTTGCATCATCAACTGTGCCGCATGCCGCAGCTCAAAAGCGAAAGCGAAATAGGGAGGGACGTTGCTTGAGTGATCCTCCACGAGCGTTTGTGCGCTCGGAACCAGGATCATGGTGGCGAACCAAACTGCAGCCATCCCGATGGCATAGACAAGCGCCCATGCCACCAGACTCCAGATTGAGCGTGCTTGCTGCTCATTCGACATCACATTGACCCTGTTGAATGTAAACGCCTCAACCTTCCTCGCTCTTCGGTTCCGGCAGGAACATGCCGACCACGAGAGCCAGCAAGGCGATGCCTAGGCCGACGTAGCCCGCCGCTTTGGCGAGATGCACCGGCAGGATCTTCGTGGGATCACCTGAGATCATTGGGGCGACGAGATTCGTAGTCACGAAGGCCATGCTGGTGCCAATCATGCGCCCGCCGACGTTGGTGGCAAAACTGCCGCCAGTGCCACGCAGATGCATCGGGAAGACTTTCGGCAGGTACTCTCCGAAGTAGCTGAACTGCGCCACGGTCACGAGACCGCATAGTGCATAGGCCCACATGAATCCGCTACCGCCGCTACTGAAGAGCGAGAGATAGGTCAGCGGCAGCAGGATCAGCGCCGGGACCTGGAAGACCTTCAGCAAGGCCACACGGCTCAGGCCGACCATGATCAGCACGGCGAGCAGGATTCGGCCGACGAGACCACCCATCTCTTGATAAAACTGCACCTTGTTGCCCACCGCTTTCACTTCCTTGTCCAGCGGTGCCATCTCAGCCTTCACGGCAGCGAGCATGGCTTTCGCATCAGCTTGTTCAGGCGAGTTCGGCGCGGCCTTGCTCACGGCCACAGCTTGTTCAGCGGCCTGCTTGCGCAGCGGCGCCATCTTCTTGCTGGTCTCGGCGAGCTCAGGAAGACCCGGAGCAATGCGCAACGGCGTGATTTGCAGCGCCCCAAAGGCCAGACCGTAGGCACAGGCGGAAAGGACGGCCGTCACGATGGTCACGCGACGCAGTTCCGGCGCGAAGAGCTGCCCGATGCTGGCACGCTTCAGCAAGCCTGCGGCCTTCTTTTCCTTCCACACCTTCGATTCAGGCACAAAGGGCAGCATCAGAGCGATGGGGATCGCCGGGAGAATGCCCGTCATGAGCAGGTAGCGCCACGAAGACGCAGCGGGTAGGCCAAGCGCAGGCAGGTCCTTCATGTTCGCGAGGATCCACACGTTAATCGCCGTCACGAGCAAACCGCCGAGCGAGGCAAAGGCCTGCGTGATGCCCAGCCACTTCTCCTTTTGATGCTTGTCCTCAAACACCTCAGCCAGCCAGGTAATCGCCGCCACGAACTCCACACACACGCCGATGAAGGTGAGGCTGCGGAAAAAGATGAACATCGTCAGCGAGGTCGAATACGCCGCGCAGAAGGGCGAGAACGAGTACACGAAGATACTCGCCGCCATCACAAACTTGCGCCCGAGCACGTCGGTGAGCTTGCCGCCGATCAGGCCGAAGATCCCGCCGCACAGCGCCGTGATCCACAGCAGCTTGCCCGTCCATTCCGTCACGGCCGGATGCGTCATGTCCACGCCCAGCAGCTCCGCGATGGCGGGCGGCGCGGTCAGCGGCGTCATCAGCAGCTCGTAGGTGTCAAACAGGAAGCCGATGCTGGCGATGATGATGATGAGCCAGTGCGTGGTCGTGAGCTTGGGGGCAGGGGAGGACATGGTGGGCGCGATGCTGTCTGGATTCAGGAGGCAAGTCAACGGGTGGCTCGCCACGAGTCTTTTTTCATTCTTTCGTTTCTTTCGGCCTTCCCCTGCGAATCATCGCCGTCCCATGCCGCACGACCTTACCTCCGCTCCGCAGACCGACCCGCTGAACATCTACCGCTACCGCGACAGCCTCTACGCGGTCGATTTGATCACGGCGGCGCTCAGCCTCGATTTCTTCACCTGGCTGGCGGGGCATCCATCTTCGCTCGATGGCATTTGCGAGCACTTTGGCTTCAAAGAGCGCCCAGTGGATGTGATGCTGACACTCTTCACCGCGAATGGCTGGGTGAAAAATTTCGATGGGATGTTTCACGCAACGGAAACGGCGAAGGAGCATCTCCGAGCGGGTTCGGTGTGGGATCTGAGGCCGTATTATGCCTCGCTTCACGAGCGGCCGATTGCTCGGGACTACCTCGAAGTGCTCAAGACGGACAAACCGGCTGGCTGGAGCGGCGACAAGGCGGCATTCGACTGGCACAAGGCGATGGAGCAGGAGGACTTTGCCCGCAAATTCACTGCGGCGATGGACTGCCGCGGCCTATATCTCTCCCAAGCACTCGCGAAGAAGCTCGATCTCACCGATCGCTCCTGCCTGCTCGATATCGGCGCGGGCAGCGGTATCTACGCCAGCTCCATCGCGGCGCAGCACAAGCACCTGAAAGCCATCGCCTTTGATCAAGCGCCCGTGGATCGTATCGCGGCCAAATTGATCGAGGAACGCGGCTGCGCCGATCGCGTCACCGTGGCGACGGGCAACATGTTCGATGGGTTACCCACAGGCTGCGACGTTCATCTCTACTCGAACGTCCTGCACGACTGGGGCGCGGCCGAGGTGAGGAAGCTGCTCGCGGTTTCACATGCTGCGATGAAGCCCGGCGACCTGCTCATCATTCACGATGCCTTCATCAACGCGGAGAAAAACGGCCCGCTGCACGTCGCCGAATACTCCTGCCTGCTCATGCACTCCACTCAAGGCAAATGCTACAGCACCGGTGAGTATGCCGCGCTGCTCGACGAGGCTGGTTTCACGCCGGGCGACTATCATGATACCGCGGTTGCCCGTGGATTCATGACCGCCGTGCGTCGCTGAACCGGCAGGGCTAATCCGAAGAACCTCCTGCGGCGTAATATCCGGCGTGCCTACGCCTTTTCGTTC
>JBKCXA010000179.1:0-2019 GCA_046316935.1 Prosthecobacter sp. | reverse complement strand
TCGTCGATTTCAACGGCCCCACGCCCGTCGTCACACAGACCGGATCGATGCTGAATGCCCGCACCTTTGCCAATGGCGTCGTGCTGCCAAACGGCGAGGTGATGGTCATCGGCGGGAACAACTCGCAGATCAAATTCGACGACACCGGCTCCGTGCTCACGCCGGAGATTTGGAATCCCTCCACCGGCCAATGGCGTGCCGCCGCGAATGCCAGCGTGCCGAGAAACTATCACTCGCTCGCCGTGCTGCTGCCTGATGGCCGCGTGTGGAGCGGTGGTGGCGGTCTCGCCGGCAATGCCGCCGATCATCGCGATGCGCAGATCTACACTCCGGGATGCCTTTTCAATTCCAATGGCACTCTCGCCACGCGTCCCGTTATCACGGAGGCACCTGCCGCCATCGGCCCAGGCATGGCTTTCAGCGTCAAAGCCACCGCCGGCATGAAGAACTTCACCTTCATCAAGCTCTCCTCGCTCACCCACAGCGTCGGCACCGACCTGCGCTTCCTTAATCTGCCCTTCACTGAGGATACCGCAGGCAATTACACCGTCCACTCGCACGCGAATCTCAATGTGATGACGCCCGGTTACTGGATGCTCTTTGCCATCTCGCCTACGGGGCCGTTCTCGGTTTCGAAAATCATTCAAGTCTCCGCCGACAACGTGCCTGTTGTCTCATCGCCGGGAGATCAGACCACGCGCATCAATCAAAGCGTGTCCGTGCAGATGACCGCCACCGGTCTCGGCACGATGACATGGTCCGCCACCGGTCTTCCGACAGGGCTTTCCATCAATCCCACCTCGGGCCTCATCACCGGCACGCCTTCAGCGCTTGGCGTTTTCACCGCCACCATCAATGCGAAATCCTCGCTCGGCCCCACCGGCAGCATCCAGCTTCGTTGGACGATCATTCCCGCCCAGCTCGGCAGCGGCAGCATCCTGCGCGAATGGTGGCTGAACATCGCGGGCAATCTCATCACCAATCTCACCAGCAACGCCGCCTATCCCAACAGCCCCACAGGCCGCGACACACGCACCACCTTCGAATCTCCCACCAACTGGGCGGATAATCTCGGCCAGCGCATGCGCGGCTGGGTGCATGCGCCCATCACCGGCCAGTATCGTTTCTGGATCGCTGGTGATGACGAGTCGCGGCTCCTGCTGAGCACGAATGACAGCGCCGCCAGTGCGGTGCAGATCGCCAATGTGCCGGAGTGGAGTGATTCGCGCCAGTGGACGAAGTTTCCAACGCAGACCTCCGTGCTCATCACGCTTCAGGCTGGTCAGCGTTACTACATCGAGGCATTGATGAAGGAAGGTGCCGGTGGTGACAATCTCGCCGTCGCCTGGGAGATCCCCGGCACGGCCAGCGGACCTGTTGTGATCGATGGGCTGTATCTCACGCCTTGGTCGATCAACCAGCCGCCGATCGTCACCAATCCGGTTGCTCAGACGAATGTCGTCGGCAATGCCGTCACGCTTCAAATCAATGCCACCGATGCGGAGAACGACACGCTCACTTATTCCGCCACCGGATTGCCCGCAGGCCTGAGCATCGCTCCAGCGACCGGCCGCATCACCGGCACGCCCACGACGGCTGGCACGTCGAATGTCGTCGTGAGCGTCAGCGATGGCAGAAACACCGCCGTGACCACCGCGTTCACTTTCACCATCAATGCGCAGCTCACGCTTGGTGCGCTCCTCGGTGCTCCAGCGCCGGTGAATACCGCCATCACCTTCACCGCCACCTCCACCGGTGGTTTGAATCCGCAGTTCAAATGGAACTTTGGCGATGGCAGTGCGGAAACCGCCTTCAGCAGCGCCAAAACAGCGACGAAGACCTACACCGTGCCGGGACGCTACATCGTCACCGTCACGGCTCGCGATGCCACCGGTCGCGAACTCACCGCCAGCTTCCGCCAGGGCGTTCACGCCGTGCTCACCATCGCCCAACCGCGTGTGTCGAGCACCATGGCCTATCAGGTGCGCAGCGGAGCCAATGCCCGCTTGTGGGTGGTAA
>JBKCXA010000178.1:0-2787 GCA_046316935.1 Prosthecobacter sp. | reverse complement strand
GACAACTACCACGCCGGAATGGTAAAACGGCAGCCGGTGACTCCTCATCGCTCCGACCCCGGCGTGGATCGTTGACAGACGCGGGGCCTTGGTGGTGTTCTGTGCTGCCCCACCATGAAGTTGTCCGCCAGCCTTGCTTTTGTTGCCTTTGTCACCTCGCTCGCCGCCCAGAAGCCGGCGGATTCGCCGTGGGGGGATTTTGTGGAGAAGGATTTCCCGTTCTTCAGTAGCGTGCTGGACTGTCGTGACATCGGTGAAGGCTTTCCCAAGGACAACCTCACCCCGCGCGGTCTCATCCTGAACCTCGGTCACAATCTCTGGGCTTGCTTCGACACCGATCTCCTCCGCATCGCCTGCATCTGGGAAGGTGAGGAGGGCAAACCACCCGTCACGCCCGCCGCCCTTGCCCCCGGGTCGTATCACGTCGCCGGTCAGAAGACCAAGGACGGCCAGGAAGACCTGCCGAAGCCGATTGGCAAGGTGTGGCTGGCGAATGGGATCTATCCCGGCTGGCAAGTCGGCGAGAAGCCGAGCTTCACTGATCCGCGGGAGCCTGCGCCGAGCAAGGAGGAGGTGGGAAGTGGGGCGCTCACTACCCAGAAGGCCCTTTTGAAGCGAGTGGAGCAACGTGGCGATATGACAACCATCATCCTTGAATTGAACGGTATTGAAATTCGGGGCGAATTCCTCTGCAACAATGCAAACAAAGGCTTGGCCGTATCCTGGGATGTGAGTGCGCACTCCTTGCCCATTGTGCTTTTGATTGGAACTGTGCCCCAGCACGAAAAACAGGAGTTGGATTCGCGGCATTACTTTGGTCATACCCTTGGTCGAGATCAGGCGGGAGACGATGCTTTGACTGTTGAGATTAGTCAGGAAGAGGGCAGCAGGGAATCGCTCAAAATGGACAGTGATAGAAGGCTGTATGTTTACTTGCCCCCATCAAAAGACGGTCATTTGATTGCCACCTTCGTGATGAAGCCAGGTGAGATTAAGGAAGAGAATGGCGAGTCGGTAATAGATAAAACACGCTGGCCCCAAACCCTCACCACCAAAGCCACCCTGTCGCAAAAGCCCGACGCCTATGTCATCGACAACATCCCGCTGCCGGTGCCAAATCCTTGGAAGCGGAATGTGCGGCTCGCGGACATCGCGTTTCTCAATGATCAGGGCGATGCGGCGGGCGTGACGTTTGATGGGGATGTGTGGCTGATCTCGGGTTCGAAGGGCGATTTGGAGGCGGTGACGTGGAAACGCTTCGCGAGTGGGCTGCATGAGCCGATGTCGATTGTCGCGCGGAATGGTGAAATTCTCGTGTTCGACCGCAATGGCATCTGGAAGCTCGTCGATTCGAACGGCGACAAGGAGTGCGACTGCTATGAGATGTTCTGCAATCTCTTCGCGCAGACGGCGGAGACGCGGGAGTTTCCGAATTCGATGAAGTTGGGGCCGAAAGGCGAGCTTTACATCTCGAAGGGAGGACAGGAAGGCACGACGCGCGGCAAGCACAATGGCACGGTGATCAAAGTGGCGGCGGATGGGAAGTCGTTTGAGGTGATCGGCTATGGATTGCGCCAGCCGTTCATCGGCGTGAATGCGCAGACGGGTCTGGTCACGGCGAGCGATCAGCAGGGGCATTATGTGCCGTCCACGCCGCTGCATCTCATCCGCGACCATCAGTTCTACGGCCATCTGCCGACGATTGCGGAGAAGGAGAGGTATCCGGAGAGCATCGCGGAGCCGCTGACCTGGATTCCGCATCCGGTGAACCCGAGCGGGGTCACGCAGACGTGGCTGCTCGGCTCAAGGATGGGACCGGTGGATGGCGAGTTGATCCACATCGGCTACAACCGGCCGGAGTTGTTTCGTGTGTTGCAAAACACTCACTTTGCGAAGCCGCAGGCGGCGCTGGTGAGCTTTTCGCGCGAGTTCGATTTCCCGACGCTGAACGCGATCGTCAATCCGGCAGATGGGCAGCTTTATGTGACGGGCTTCCAGGTTTGGGGCACGGTGGTGAAGCGCCTCAGCGGTCTGGCTCGCGTGCGCTGGACGGGTAAGCCGCGCGTGCTGCTCAAGGATGTCACACCGACGGACAAAGGCCTCGTGCTGCGCTTCAACGCGAAGCTGGATGCGAAGCTCGCGACGAATCCGGAGAGCTACAGCGCCGAGCGCTGGAACTACAAGCGCACGCCGGAGTATGGGAGCCCGCATTTGAAGCTGGATGGCAGCAACGGCCAAGAATGGATGAATGCGAGCAGCGCCTACCTGAGCACTGATGGCCAAAGCGTGCTCGTGGCCTTCCCGGAGATGAAGACCTGCCATCAGATGCGCATCGGCTGGGGGCTGCAAAGCGCCGATGGCCTCAAAGCGGCCAACACGGCCTATTTCTCGCCGTGGGAGCTGATGTCGTTCGATGCGGCGAAGCTCGGCTTCGAGCCGGGCTTGAAGATTGATCTCACGCCGCGCAAATCGACCGTGGCTGCGGCGGTGAAGCCGACGGTGGAGGAAGGCGAGCGTTTGTATCAGATGTTTGGCTGCATGGCCTGCCACAGCACGGACGGCACGCTCGTGGGCAAGGTGGGACCGAGTTGGAAAGGCCTGTTTGGCACCGAGCGCGACATCGCGAAGGGCATGAAAGGCAAGGTGAAAGCCGACGAGGCCTACCTGCGCGAGTCGATCCTGAATCCGAGTGCCAAAGTAGTGAAGGGCTTCGAGAAGTTCGACACGGGCATGCCGATCTACGCGGGCATTTTGAACGATTCGCAGATCGAGAGCCTGATTTTGTAT
>JBKCXA010000177.1:0-2315 GCA_046316935.1 Prosthecobacter sp. | reverse complement strand
GGCGGTCTTCGCGGCGATAGGCACAGCCGAGGTCGTGGCGCTGGACGGGGCGACGCTGCCAGTCACAGGACTCACGGGAGCGGTGGCTTCACGAGCCTGGGTGACACCAGCACCAGGGCGGGCACGCAGGGTGATACGCACGGTTTCTTTCTTCAGCGGCACGGCGGAGGTTTTCGGCGTGGAGGAAGGGTTTTCGGAGTCGCTCATGGATGGGGGATGTGAATAAACGGGAATTCCCATTTCCTTTAGCGAATCTCGCCCTTGGGCGTCAATCCCTTTTCCTCCACAGTTGCAAATATCCAAGGGGTGCTCGTAAGTTTCCAGTCCCCGCGGTCCTCCGCTTCTCTTTCCTTCTCATGAAACGCATCCTCGTCACCGGCGGCGCCGGCTTCATCGGCTCCCACACCGTCCAGCGTCTCCTGCGCGATGGCGCGGAGGCCGTCGCCGTGCTCGACAGCTTCAACGACTATTACAACCCGGCCATCAAGCGGGCCAACATCGCCGCCATGGCCGATCCGCGTCTCAGCGTGCACGAAGGGGATCTCACGGACGCCGCTTTTGTCCGCGAAGTCTTCGAAAAAGGCCGTTTCGATGCCGTCGTGCACCTCGCAGCCCGGGCCGGCGTGCGCCCCTCCATCGAGCAGCCGGAGCTCTATATCGACACGAACATCAAAGGCACCTTCAACATGCTCGAATCCGCCCGTCGCACTGGCGTGAAGCAGTTTGTCTTCGCCAGCAGCTCCTCCGTCTATGGCGTGAACAAGAAAGTGCCCTTCGCCGAGGCCGATCCCATCCTCCAGACCATCAGCCCTTACGCGATGACGAAAATGGCGGGCGAGCAGATGTGCTCGAACTACAGCCACCTCTACGGCATCAAGACCGTCAGCCTGCGCTTCTTTACCGTTTACGGCCCCCGCCAGCGTCCCGACCTGGCCATTTCCAAATTCACCCGCCTCATCGAGGAAGGTAAACCCATCGACAAATACGGCGACGGCACCACCGCCCGCGATTACACCTTCGTCACCGACATCGTGGACGGCATCATCGGCTCCGTGAACTACACCAGCGGCCCGATTTGCGACATCTTCAACCTCGGCGGCTCCCAAACCGTGACGCTGAACGACCTCATCACCGCCATCGAGGCCGCCACCGGCAAAAAAGCCCAGATCAACCAACTGCCCGACCAGCCCGGCGACGTGCCCCTGACCTCCGCCGATGTGACCAAGGCCACCACGCTGCTGAACTTCAAGCCCACCACCCACATCCACCAGGGCATCCCGAAGTATGTGGAGTGGTTCCGCGAGATGCGGGCCAAGGGCGTGGCGGTTTGCTGAGCCGGCCTTGAAAGCGCCAAGATCGGCGTTGTGGCGGCGTTTGGTAAGTGCTACTTGATTGCATGAAAACGCTCCTCACCCTCCTTTGCCTCGCCTCGCCAGCCCTCGCGGCCATGAAGGTGGCCACGCTGCATCCCATCGTGGCCGATCTGGCCCGCCAGGTGGGTGGTGCCAATGTGGAAGTCGTCGAAATCCTCAAACCGGGCGGTGACGTTCACCATTTCGAGCCTGCCACGAAGGACATCGCCGCCATGCGCGGCTCGAAGCTGATCCTCGCCTCCGGCAAGGGACTCGAAACCTACCTCGACAAGCTGCGCGACAGCCTCGGCGCAGGCGTGAAACTCGTCGAGGTCGGCGAAAAAGTGCCCTCCATTCCCTACGTCTGCGATCACGACCATTCGGAGGAGCATGACCATCATCACGGCGAGTTTGACCCGCATTGGTGGCACAGCGCCGAAAACATGCAGCGAGCCGCCCGCATCGTGGCTGATGTTTTTGCCGAGGCCGACCCAGCGAATGAAGCCGCCTACTCCGCGAACGCCAAAACGGCCTCCAAGCGCTTCGGCGAGCTCAAATCCTGGGCGAAGATTGAGATCGCCAAGATTGACCGGGCGGATCGCAAGCTCGTCACCGCGCACAATGCCTTCGGCTACTTTTGCAAGGAGTATGGCTTCGAGCCCATCTCGATCCTCGGCGTCTCCCGCAGCGATGATTCGAGCCTGAAGCACGTCACCGAGTCCATCGCCACCATCCGCGAGCATGGCATCAAGGCTGCGTTTCCCGAGGATCAGGCCAATCCGAAGGTGCTGGCGGAGATCGTGCGCAGCACCGGCGTGAAACTGGGCGATCCGCTCGGGGCCGATGGCACCGCGAAGCATGCGCATACCTTTGAAACGATGATCGCCCACAACGTCCGCGCCATCGTGACGGCTCTCGGCACGAAGAAATAAGCCACCATGCGAGGTTCGCCGCCCATCCAGC
>JBKCXA010000176.1:0-7270 GCA_046316935.1 Prosthecobacter sp. | reverse complement strand
GATCAGGGCAACCTTGAGATGATTTCCCTCATGCAGAGCAATTGCCTGAGAATTCTTCGAGAAATGAAGGCTCCCGAGGTTGTCACCGGCCTCATCGACCGTCTCGGCAAAGCCACTGATCCCGCATTGCGCCAAGGCATCCTCGCCGCGCTGTGCCGCCTGCATTTCAAGGAAGGCGAGTGGAAGGGCGATTCGTGGGGCACGCGGCCGGACACGCGGGGGCCGTATTACCAGCCGGAGGCCTGGAGCGAGACGCCGAAGATCGCCGTGGCGCTGAAGGACGCGTTGGCGAAGGCCCCGCCAGAAGAAGCCGCCTTCTTGGTGAAGGAGCTGAACCGCAACCGCATCCAGTTCAACGAGGCGCAGCAGCGCATCCTCGAACTCGCGAAGAAGGACCCGAAGGTGCTGCCGGAACTGGCGGCGCAGATGGCCGGTGCGGAGGAGATTCCGGCGGAGGCCGTGCCGCTGCTCGTGAAGGCTTTGCAAAGTAGCCATCTCGCTCCGCGAGATGAGCAAGGCGCATCGAAAAGCGGAAATGATGCGGCGAAAGGAAACGTCCAGCTCGTCTCGCGGCGCGAGACGGCTACTATGGCTGCCGCCATCACCGCCCTCTCCAAAACCGACAGCGCCGAGGCCGTGCAGGCCACACTCACAGCCCTGGAGCCGCTCAAGAAGCTCCCGGACTCCGGCAAGGACTACGAAGCCGCTTTGAACGCCTTCTTGAACGCCCCGAAGCTCGAAAACCACCATCAGCTCATCGAGCAGATCGCCGAGAAGGGCGAGTGGCCGGTGTCGATGTATGCCAATGCCGCGTTGCTGAACCTCGCGAACCGCAAGACGGGCAGTCCCGAGTCCATCCAGCTCACGCAGAAGGCGCTCGACAAAGGCTGGGCCGATCCGAAGCACCGCAAGCTCATCATCGACGCCATCAGCGCCTCAAAGCACATGCCCAGCGCCGCCAAAGTGCTCGCCGCGCTCGATGATCCCGATGCCGAGGTCAAAGGCGCCGCCGAACGCGCCGCTAAGGCCATGCGCATCACCAAGATCGAGGACAAAACGCCCAAAATCATGACCTTGAAGCCCGAAGAGGCCCTCGCCGCCGTTTTGAAGGAAAAAGGCAACGTGGCCCTCGGTGAACAAATCTTCACCAAAGCCACCTGCGTGGCCTGCCACACGGTGAAGGAGACCGAAGCCCAAAAAGGCCCCTACCTCGGCAACATCGCCCAAACCTACAAGCGCCCCGATCTGGCCCAAAACATCCTCGACCCGAACAAAACCATCGCCCAAGGCTTCGCCAGCGAGATGATCACGATGAAGGACGGCACCTCGCAAATGGGCTTCATCACCCTCGAAGGCGCGAACGAAGTTAAACTCCGCAACATCGCCTCCCAGGAGTTCACCTTCAAAACCGCCGACATCAAAGAGCGCCAAAAGCTCCCCATGAGCATGATGCCGCCCGGCCTGATGATGAACTTCACCGTGAAGGAGTTCGCCAGCCTGCTCGATTACCTGGAGTCGCTGGTGAAGAAGTGAGGTGATCGTTTCTGGTTTCAGGTTTCAAGTTTCAAGAGCTTGGAACCTGAAACCTGAAACGGAAGCTCACAGCACTTTCGCAAGCAGCGCGGCAAGCTGTTCCGTGCGCTCCAGCGTGTGCGTGGCGGCGATGCCCGGCGCATGGTGACTGACGATGCGGATGGTGTTTGGCACACCGGCGTTCACGGCCATCTGAATGTCGCGGTCGTGATCTCCGACGAGCCAGCTTCGTGAGAGGTCGATGCCGTGCTCGTGCTGAGCTTGCAGGATCATCTCGGGGCTGGGCTTGCGGCAGGAGCAGGTGCCGGAGAGATGGGTGCAAGAGTAGATGCCGTCAAAGGCCGCGCCAGCGGGTATCAGCGCCGCCTGCATGGACGCGTGGATGGTATCGAGTGTCTGCTGGCTCATGAGGCCTTTGCCCACGCCTTGCTGGCTGGTCACGAGGATGAGCTTGAAGCCACGCTGGTGACACAGGGCGAGCGCCTCGATGATGCCGGGGCTGAGGTGAAAGTCCTCCACACGCAGCACATAGCCCTCGCCAGGCGACACGTTGACGACGCCATCGCGATCGAAAAACACGGCGGGCTGGAGCGGGGCAGGGGAGAGAGTCATGGATCAGCCAATCACGCCGCTAGCTTGAACTCGGGCTCGGTGGTGGTTTCGCCCTTTTCGTTGAACTCGAGCTCTTTCTCCACGCGGAGGTTGTCCACGATGTACATCTGACGCTCGGGCGTGTTTTTGCCCATGTAGAAGGTGAGGAACTCCTTCACGCTCTTGTGCTCGCTGGGGATCGGATTGCCCTGCTCGTCCAAAGCGTGGTCACGGATGGTGACGGGCTCCAGACGCATGTTGGGGCCGATGAAGTGCTTGAACTCGTCCGGCGAGATTTCACCGAGGCCTTTGAAGCGGGTGATCTCGGCGTTTTTGCCGCAGATGTGGATCGCACGCTGGCGTTCCTCGTCGCTGTAGCAGTAGAAGGTGTCCTTCTTGTTCCGCACGCGGAAGAGCGGTGTCTGCAGGATGTAGAGATGGCCTTTGCGGACGAGCTCGGGGAAGAACTGAAGGAAGAAGGTGATCATCAGCAGGCGGATGTGCATGCCGTCCACATCGGCATCGGTGGCGAGCACGATGCGGTTATAGCGCAGCTCTTCGAGGTCTTCTTCGATCTGCAAGGCGTTCGCGAGGAGATAAAACTCCTCGTTCTCATACACGATCTTCCGCGTGAGGCCGAAGCAGTTGAGCGGCTTGCCGCGAAGGCTGAACACGGCCTGCGTTTCGACATCGCGGCTCTTCGTGATGCTGCCGGAGGCGGAGTCGCCCTCGGTGATGAAGAGCGTGCTATCGTCGCGGCGCTTGTCCTTTGTGTCGAAGTGGATGCGGCAGTCGCGGAGCTTCTTGTTGCAGACCTTGGCCTTGCGGGCGTTCTCGCGGGCGGCCTTTTGGATGCCGCTGATCTCTTTGCGCTCCTTTTCGTTGGAGTTAATCTTCTCCTGAAGCGCCTTGGCGACATCGGCGTGCTTGTGGAGGAAGTTGTCGAGCTGGGTGACGACGGTATTGAGGATGTGCGTGCGCAGATTGCGGCCCTCCGGTTCCATGTGCGTGCTGCCGAGCTTGGTCTTGGTCTGGGACTCGAAGACAGGCTCCTGCACCTTCACGCTGACGGCGGCGATGAGGCTGCCGCGCACGTCGGCAGGCTCATACTGCTTTTTGAAGAACTCGCGGCACTCCTGCACGATGGCCTCGCGGAAGGCGGCGATGTGCGTGCCGCCCTGCGTGGTGTTCTGGCCGTTGACGAAGCTGTAATACTCCTCGCCGTAGCCATTCCCGTGCGTGAAGGCGATTTCGACATCCTTGCCAGCAATGTGGATGATGGGATACATCGGCTGCTCGGTGAGCTTCGTGCGGATGAGGTCCATCAGACCGTCCTTGGACTTGAACTTCTCCTCGCCGGCAGGATGACGCAAAACGAGCGTGAGGCCGGGATTGAGCCACGAATAGAAGCGCAGCATCTCGCGGACGAAATCGAGGCGGAAATGCGTGTCATCGGCGAAGGACTCCGCGTCCGCCCGGAAGGCGATGCGGGTGCCGTTGGGCTCGGTGCAGGGCTTGGGCTTGCCCATGTCGTAAACGACGAGCCCCTGGCTGAATTCGATGCTGCGGGTCTGGCCTTCACGGATGGCCTGGATCTCGAAGAACTCGCTCAAGGCGTTCACCGCCTTGATGCCGACGCCGTTGAGGCCCACGGAGCGTTTGAAGGCCTCCGAGTCGTATTTCGCGCCCGTGTTGATCTGCGCTGCGCACTCCATGAGCTTGCCCAGCGGAATGCCGCGGCCGTAATCGCGGACGGTGACGGTCTGCGCGTCATCAATCTCGATCTCGATCGTGTTGCCGAAGCCCATGACGTGCTCGTCGATGCAGTTATCGACCACTTCCTTGAGCAGCACGTAGATGCCGTCCTCCGGTAGCGAGCCGTCACCGAGCTTTCCGATGTACATGCCGGGGCGCAGGCGGATGTGCTCACGCCAGTCGAGGGACTTGATGCTGTCTTCAGTGTAGTTGTGGGCGGGGGCGGCCATTGAATTTATGATTTATGATTTGGGATTTATGATTTGGAATGGCTGGAGATGGCAGGGGTAGAGGGGCGAGTCAAGAGGGGGAGGATTCGCAGTTGCCAGCGGAATGGCGGCAGCCTAGTATCGCCGCCTCCCCAGCCAGAAGAACACCTTATTCCACCATGTCCCTCGTCCGCCGCCTTCTCGTCCTGACTTTCTCCTGCGCCTTTGTGTCCTGCACCTTTCATTCCGCCGATTTGAAGTATCCCACGGTGGAGCAGGCGGATGCCATGGATCAGCAGTGGGGCCTGCCCAGACGCAAAGCGCGCGGTGGTCCGAAACAATTCTTCCAGTCCGATAACGCTGCTGCCGCCGCTGGCTACTCGCGTCAGGAGCTGGCCGCTCCGGTGGCCCCCGCGCCTGCTGCTGCGGCCCCCGCCCCGGCTCCCGCCCCCGCCCCGGCGGCTGCACAGCCTTCTGTGAATGTGCCGTCGAACCTCCGCTAAGCGGCTCGGAAGCTGCTTGAGAGCCTGTGTAGATCTGACCCTCCCTCCCGAATGCTCGTGAAGACCCTGCTCCCGATCCGTCTCCTGGCCTGCGTGGCCACTCTCGCTGGCTCCGCCTTGGCGCAGACGCTTCCGGTGCCATCGAGCGTGCAGCCGCAGCAGGCAGCTCCCTCGGCGGATCCATCCTCTCCGATCCGTCCGCTCTCCCAGCAGGAGCTCGACAGGCTGGCGGAGCAGGCGCAAAAGTCGGTCTATGGTGCCGCTGACAAGCCGGGCAGCACCGGTGGGTCCAGTGCGGCAGGCATGCCGATGACGACGAGCAATGGCGTGACGCAGATTCCTAGCGCGGGCATGGCTCCAGGGGCCAGGATCACCACTCGTGGCGGTCAGAAGGGCACCGGAAACTTTGCCCCGCCTGCGGCGATCATGCCCCGAGCTGATGACCCTACCCAGTGGCCCCGTGATTCCGTCCACAAACTGGCCGTCGTGGAAATTTCCTTTGGCTCGACGCAGGAGGTGGTGGTGATCCAGCTCTTCCCCGATTCGGCACCGCAGACCGTGGCGAACTTCACCGACCTCTGCGACAGCAAATTCTACGACGGCCTGGCCTTCCACCGTGCGATCGAGAATTTCATCGTGCAGGCGGGTGATCCGCTCACTGCGGACGAGGACAAACGAGACCTCTGGGGAACGGGAGGCGAGGATCGCAGCATCGCGGCAGAGATCCGTCGCCCGCACCGCATCGGCGCTGTGGCCATGGCCCGCCGTGGGGATAGCGTGAATCCTTCGCGTAAATCGAACGGCTCCCAGTTCTATGTCTGCCTGGGGAATTACAGCTCCCTCGATGGCAAGTACACCGTCTTTGGCCAGGTGGTGAGCGGCCTCGATGTGCTGCAGCACATCTCCAAGATGCCGGTGGACAGCAATGACTGCCCGGTGGCCCGCATTGAGATCGACTCGATCCGCGTGGTGGATCAAACGGGTCCGATGGCCGTCCTTTCCGGAGAGGGATCGAAGAAGCGATTCCGCCCCGGGGCTTCCCGCAGCATCTTTGACAAGGTGCTGGAGCGCATCTGGTAAGCAAAACGAGCGGCAAGTGATGGCCCGCCGCTCGATCTTACTTCTCCTCTGAACCCTCACGCGTTCAGCGCGGCAATGGCGGCTTCGAGGCTTGGCACATCCTTGATCGTGGTGACCTGCACGGATTTGTCGATCTTGCCCATCAGGCCTGAGAGCGTGCCGTCCGGCCCGAGTTCGATGAAGCGTGTGTGCCCTGCGGCGATGAGGCTCTGCATGCATTCCACCCACCGGACGCTGCCGGTGACCTGCCGTGTCAGTGTTTCACGAATGTCTTCGGCGCTTGAGACGGCCTTCGCGGCAAAATTGCTCACCACCGTGCATCGCGGCGTGGTGATGGAGGTATTGGCGAGCACGGCAGCCAGCTTGTCCTGGGCGGACTGCATGAGACGGCTGTGGTAGGCGCCGGCCACGGGCAGCGGGATGGCGCGTTTGATGCCCTTGTCCTTCGCCTTCGCCGCAGCGGCCTCGATGCCTGCGGCGCTGCCGCTGAGCACGATCTGGCCGGGGGCGTTCAGGTTCGCCACGTCCACGTCGCATTCAGCGGCGAGCTCGCGGATGGCGGCCTCCTCGCCGCCCAGCATGGCCAGCATGGCACCCTTGGTGCTTTCGCAGGCCTCCTCCATGAAACTGCCGCGCTGGAAGACGAGCTTCAAGCCGGTGGCAAAGTCAAACGTGCCGGCGGCGGCATGCGCGGTGAACTCGCCGAGCGAAAGCCCCGCCGTGGCGGCGATCTCGAGCTGCGGCACCTTGGCCTTCAGCACCTCAAGAATGGCGAGACCATGCGCATACAGCGCCGGCTGGCAGCGGCTGGTCTTGGTGAGCTCCTCCATCGGGCCTTCGAACATCACGTTCGTCAGCGAGAAGCCGAGCGCGGCATCCGCCTGGTCGAGCAGGCCGCGGACTTCAGGGAAGGCCTCGGCGAGGTCCTTGCCCATGCCGACTTTTTGAGCGCCTTGACCGGCGAAGAGGAGAACTGCGGGGAGAGACATGAGAAGCGGGGTGGGGTGAGGGTGGCCGGGTCGATAAATGGAGGTCATTCAATGGTCAAGCAATGGTCAACCCCACTGCCAAGGGCCGCTCGGAATGCCCGCTGTCTTTGGTGAAAATGAAAACGGGGAGAACCGGCCTGAGCCCGCTCTCCCCGTGAGTTGGGATGGATGACGCCTTAGATCGACACCGGCTTCTTGGTCTTCGCGGAGGCGTAGATGGCGTCGATGACCTGCATGAGGCGGAGGGCCTGCTCGGGGGTGTTGAGCGGGGCGGCCTTGCCTTCGATAGCGTGGATGAAGTTCGCGGCGGAGCCGATGCGGCCCATGTCCTCGCAGGCGGGGGTGACGATGCTGCGGTTCACGCTGTTGCCGTTTTCCTGGACGTAGAGCTCGCAGGTGTCGATGGCGGTGTTGTCGAGGCCGTCGATGCCGAAGAGGCGCTCGACCTTGCCACCGGCCTTCGTGCCTTGGAAGACGACGGAGACTTCCTCACGCTTCACCATCTCCGCCCAGGAGACTTGGAGGCTGAGAACCTGGCCGCCTTTGAAGGTGACGAAGCCGTGCGCGGCGTTTTCGACGTCGGTGGTGCCATCGGCGCGGTCGGGAATGC
>JBKCXA010000175.1:0-5388 GCA_046316935.1 Prosthecobacter sp. | reverse complement strand
CGTCAGATCCGCGAGAGCCAGATGCGCAGCCTCGTGAACCAGTTCCTGCATGAGATGGATGGCATCCGCAGCGAGAACCAGCGCGTGCTCGTCATTGGAGCCACCAACCAGCCCTGGGCGCTCGATCCGGCTTTCCGTCGTCCTGGCCGCTTCGATCAGGCCATCTTTGTGCCGCCACCTGATGCCCCGGCCCGTGCGCAGATCATCGATCTCCTCGCCAAAGACAAGCCGATGGCGGATTTCGACACCGCTTCCCTTGTGGAAGCCACCGAAGGTTTCACCGGAGCCGATTTGAAATGGGTCTTTGATCGTGCCGCGGAACTCGCCCTCTCCGCCGCCATTCACAGTGGCAAGCCGGTGCCCATCAGCCTAGATTTGCTCCTCGCGGTAGCTCGGAAGCACACACCGAGCACGGAAGGCTGGTTCGAAGGCGCTCGCAATCACGCGAGCGAGCAGCCCAGCGGCCCGGATGGCTTCTTCAACGAGGTGCGCAAGTTCCTTGCCGCGCCGTCGAATGCCAAGAAAGAGCGCTGAGCGCCCGCCCGGCTTTCATTTCTTCTCCAGCACCATCAGGAACTGTCCAGCCTGCGGATTCGTCTGCATCTTCGAGGGCCGTTGCGAGCGTGGATTGTCATTCGCCGAGCACCACTTCAGCGTCTTGCCATCGAGCTCAAAGATGCCCTCATACTTCTTGCCCGCGAACTGCCCTTCCGTGCCCGTGGCATCAATGCGCCCGCCGCTGAGCTTGTAGGTGCCCGCGCCCATCTCGCGATTTCCCTGCGGATTCGAGGCCGTGATCTTGTCCGCCGTGATGACGAGGCGGATCTCACCATGCTTCGAGCCATCACTGTCCGCCATGTAGCCTTCCCAGGTGCCAGTCAGCCCGCCCTCGGCCTCGTTCGCAGCCGCGGAGTTCGTCGCGACCGGCATTGGAGCCGGTGCTGGTGGTGGTGCCACAACCTTGCCGCCTTGCTGTTTGACGTAATCCTGATCCGCCTCGCTAAGCCGGGAGATCGGAAACGACGAAGTGCGTCCATCCGCCATGCGCACGACGACATTCTCTCCGTCCACCTTCACCAGCTCCGCCTCCGCCGTCTGTCCCGTGATGGAGGTCCAGGTGCGGGCTTGCAGGGTGGTCAGAGACAAGAGAACAAGGAAGAGCGTGGTTTTCATGGCGCACCAACCATGAGCCAGCACCTCCGTGTGCCTAATGAAAAGGTTTTCATCTTCACGCCGCCATCATCGGCATGCCATAAGGCAGCTCGTCGGGGATTGGCGCGAACTCGCGGATCTTCGCCCACAGGCTGGAGTAGTCCTTGTTCACATCGCCGCTGAGGCAGTCGGTGATCTCGTTCCCGGCGTCGGGATACTTCATCACGACGTCCTTGAAGGAGAAATTCGGATTGTAGAAGGCATAGACCAGCTTCCGCATGTTCTCGACGCCTTCACGCATCAGGCGGCCGTAGTCGGCGAAGCGCTCCGGGGAGAGGTCATTGGCCTTCAGCGCCGCGTGCACGGCATCACCGGCCAGCACGCCGCTCTTCAGCGCCAGCATCACGCCGCTGCTGAACACCGGATCGAGGAAGGCATAGGCATCACCCACGAGCAAAAGGCCCGGCGAGGCACCAAACTTCGAGTGAAAGCTGTACTCGCTCGTGATCCAGAAGTCGCCGGTGGACTGGCCTTGGGAGAGATGATCCTCGATCCATTTGTTTTCGCTGATCTCGCGTTCAAACATCTTCTTCGGATCCTTCACGCAATCGCGGCTCAGGTACTTGCCCTCGGCCACCACGCCCACGCTGACCATGTCGTCATGCATCGGGATGTGCCAGAACCAACCCTTGTCAGGCACGAAGGCGATCGTCGTGCCGCCCTCGTCGATGCCAGTCGCACGCTTCGAGCCTTTGTAATAGGTCCACACGGCCACCTTGTTCAAATAGGGGTCCTTCATGCGCCAGCCCTCGCGCAGCGTGGAGAAGGCTTCCTTGCCCGAGGCGTCGATGACGAGTTTGGCCAGCAGGTGCTGCTTCTCGCCTCCCTTGGTCTGCACTTCGACGCCGATCACGCGACCGCTGTCATCCTTGAGCAGCTTCGTCACCGTCGTCTCCTCGCGCACTTCCGCGCCTTTGGAGCGGGCGTGGTTCATGAGCATCATGTCAAATTCCGAACGCTGCACCTGCCAGGTCTGCGCGATGGTCTCGCGGTCGTAGCGATTGAAGAAATAGAAAGGCTGCGAGCGCTTCCCGTCCGGCTGCACAAAGCTCACGCTGTATTTCTTCGTGAAGTGGCTCTTCTTCATCGTCGGGATGAGCCCCAGACGCTCCAGCGGGCCGAAGGTGAAGGGGATCAAGGACTCGCCGATGTGGTAGCGGGGGAACTTCTCCCGCTCGATGACGAGCACCTTGTGGCCGTGTTCCGCCAAAATGGAGGCCGTGCTGGTGCCCGCAGGGCCGCCGCCGATGATGAGAACGTCGTGATGGCTGTTCATGAAAAGTGGGGTGGGGGTTTAACCACAAGATGCTCGCCGGAGCCCTCCAGAACAAAAATACTGTTTCAGCATCGCTTCGATGCCGGGCCGTGATGCTAGCCGCGGCTCAAGTCGTCACCAGCACAGCCCTTCATACCGCCAGGGCAGCGTGGCGATCTCCGGCCAGCCATTCACATCGATGACGTGCTGGTCCGCCCGGACGCAATCGCGCAGCTCATCAAGACTGGAGCAGGCCTGGGAGGCCACGATGAGGTCGCTTTCGCCGACAACGTCCGAGGCCGTGGGATGCATGAGGCGGGCGAGGTGCGGCACGCGACGCTGAATTTCGGCCTCGTTGGCGCCGATGAGGCGGGCGAGGTTCACGCTGGGATCAAAGATCCGCAGCGTGTGTCCGCGTCCGAGCAGTGTCTCCGCCAGGGAGACCATGGGGCTGCCGCGCAGGTCATCGGTCCCCGCCTTGAACGCCAGCCCCAAAAAGCCGATCCTCCGCGCCCCGGATGCCTCCACCAGACGGACGAGCAGGTCGAGGTGGGCTTGATTCGAATCCATCACCTGCTCGACCAGCGGTAGCTTCAGCCCCTCCGCCCTCGCGAGGGCGGCGAGCACGCCCACATCCTTGGGCAGGCAGGAACCGCCGAAGGGATTTCCAGGCTTCAGGTAGGCTCGCGAGGCATTGAGCCTTTCATCAGAGGCCAGAGTCGCCATCACCCGCCGGGCATCCAGGCCGAAGAATTTGGCCACGCGGCCCATTTCATTGGCAAAACCGGCCTTGAGGGCGTGAAAGGCATTGCAGGCATACTTCAGCATTTCCGCCTCCTCCCAGCGCATGACCTCGCCGGGTGCTCCCAGGCCTTCCACTGCCTCCGCCGGGCGGTTTCCGTCCCCGGTGCCGAGCACGCTGAGGCTAGGCTGGAGGAAATCATTTACCGCGCAGCCTTCCCGCAGGAATTCCGGTGCATAAAACACTCGTGCTTGGGTGCCTTCGAAATACTCCGCCGCCAGCGCCCGCGTGCTGCCGGGCGGCATGGTGCTGCGAAAGATGACCGTGTGGGCCTTGGGTGATTCCCGCAGTGCCGCCGCGATCTGCGCCGCCCCGTTGCGCACATGCTCGAGCAGCACCCTGCCGTTGCTCTGCGAGGGCGTGCCCACGCACACGATGCTGGTCGCGGTTTCCCTCACCGCCTGCGCCGCGTCCACCGTGGCCCGGAGGAGGCCGGAGGCCTGCCCGTCCTTCACGAGGGCATCCAGGCCGGGTTCCACGATGGGGGAACGGCCCGCGTTGACCGCGTCCACCTTCTCTGGCCTGGCGTCCACACCGGTCACAGGCATGCCGCGGCCGGCGAGGCATGCCGCCGTCACCGTCCCCACATAACCGAGGCCGAAGACGCTCACCGGATGGCTTTGCTGCGCAGACATCCGGGAATCAAGCACGCGCGGCCGTCTCATGCAATGGCGCTGGAGATCACACCTGCTGCGGCACCTCGTAGCCCTTGCGATACTCGCGGGTGAGCAGGGCGAGGGCCTCGGGCGTGGCGGTGGCACCGGTAAAGGTCTCCTTCTCCGCGTCGATCTCCAGCATGGGGCCGATCTTGATGTCGAGCGTCGAGGCATCCAGCTCGTTGCGCTTCAAATGCTCGTGGAAGTCGCCGATGACATCGTTCCAAGGCTGAAAATCCTTCACCGCGGCCTCTGCCTGCTCGCGGAAGTATTTCTGGCCGAGGCGGTAGGAGATGTTCGCGAGATGGCACCAGGCGCTGGAGAAGTGGATGTCCTCCACCTCGGCCTTCAGGTCGGTCGGTTTCCGGCTGCGGATGGCGTCGATGAAATTCGCCGCGTGGGACTTGCCGCCATCACCTTTGAAGGTGTGGACCTTTTTGCCCTCGGCATCGAAGACCGAGCCACCACCGCGGCTGCCGGTGTAGTAACCGTTTTCACATTCGACGATGAGAAAGGCGCCGGTGCGACGGCGGATGTACACATCCGGAGCGTTCACGCCCTTCATGCGCGGCAGGTTGTGGAAATCGACGATCACCGGAATGTCGCCCGTGTCCATGTAGGCGAAGTGCGTGTTCGGCGTCTCGCCCGCGTCATTCCATCCAAAGCGCCCACCACCGGCGATGACTCGCTTCGGCAGCTTCACCTTGTCGCGGAAGACCACGTTGCGCAGGTCGTCGAGAATGTGCGGGCCCCAGTTGCCCATCTCGCCGTTGCCGGTGTTCCAGTCCCAATGCCAGTCGTAGTGGAATCTCTCGCGGAAGAGCTGCTCGTCCTGAGCCGGGCCAAGCCACAGGTCGTAGTTCACGCTCGGCGGCGGCGTGAGCGGCGTGTCGCGCTTCCCGATGGTCTTGCGCATGCTGTAGTGGTTGCAGCGCACATACTTGATCTTGCCGAGCGTGCCTGCGTCGAAGTAAGCCTTGATTTCTTCCTGCATGGGATCGCTGCGCTGCTGCGTGCCGCCCTGGCAGATGCGGCCGTATTTGCGAGCGGCCTCGACGAGCTTGCGCCCTTCCCAGATGTTGTGTGAGACGGGCTTCTCGACATACACGTCCTTGCCCGCCTGCATCGCCCAGATGGCGGCGAGCACATGCCAGTGGTTGCCAGTGGAGACGACGACGGCATCGATGCTCTTGTCTTCCATCACCTTGCGCAGATCCTGCGTCGTGGAGGCGTTCGGGAAGAGCTTTTTGGCCTTGTCCAATTGCGCCGAGTCCGGATCGCAGAGCATCACGACCTCCACGCCGGGCACTTTGGCCATGCGTCCGGCATTGCCGGTGCCCTGGCCGCCGAGACCGATGCTGGCGATGCGGATTTTTTCATTCGCCCCGAGCACCCGGCTGGCGGACAGCGCGGTAAAGGCGAGGGCGGATTGCGTGATGAAGGCGCGACGGGAGGTCAGGTTG
>JBKCXA010000174.1:0-4789 GCA_046316935.1 Prosthecobacter sp. | reverse complement strand
GCCGAAGAAGTTCACCACGCAGGTGACTTTGCTGTCTTGATCGGTGTGCTTGCCGAGCGTGCCTTCGAGCGATTTCACATCGCCGCTGGTGCCGAGGAAGGAGACGAGATGCCCACCGGCGGAGGAGCCCCACACGGCGATCTTGCTGGCGTCGAGGCCGAGTTCCTTGGCGTTGCCTTTGATCCAGCGGATCGCCGCTTTGCAATCATGGATCTGCGCCGGCCACTGCGCCTCGCCAGTGAGGCGATAGCCCACGGAGACGCCCGCGTAGTGCCCGCTGCCCACAAAGCGGCCCACGTTGCCGATGCCGCCCGCTTTATCGCCGCCCTTCCAGCCGCCGCCGTGGATGAAAACGATGACCGGCAGCGGCTTGTCGCTCTCGCGCTTCTTCGGCAGGTAGAGGTCGAGACGCTGGCGAGGGTTCTCGGTGCCGGCGTAAGGGATGTCGCGCTTCGCGTCGATGCCTTGCGGCGTCAGGGCGTTGTTGAGCGCCTTGGCGGCGCGGTTGAAGATGGCTTCGTGCTCCGTCTTCGAGACAAAGCCGTCCTTGTCGGTATCCACGCGGTCAAAATTTTTCCGCAGACCTTCCGGCAGCTCGTCCGGGCTGAGTTTGCCATCCTGGTTGCGATCCCAGTTCGTGAAGGGATCAGGCCGCTGCTGGGCCACGGCGTTGAGCGAAAAGAAAGCGAGGAGTGGAAGGAGCTTTTTCATGCGAGCGGTTCAAACGGCGGCGGGCGAGGGAAGTTTCGGCGTCCCATGATCCGCCTCCGACTCGTGGCTTGGGTGTGGTAGCTGTCGTCGAATCGAGGCGGAGTGGGAGACGGAGGCGGAGACAGAGCAGAAGAGCACCACCACCCCTCTTGACCTTTCCCTGCCACTCCGATAAAAGGGCCGCCATGAAGACCCCCACCCGTCTCTTCCTTGCTCTCGCAGCTTTTTCCGGTCTCGCCATGGCCCAGGCGGAATTGCGCACGTTTACCAGTGCGCAGGGCACAACGGTCCAGGCCCGTGTGCTCGGCATCAGCGGGCCAAATGTGACCATCGTCACCGCGGCTGGAAAGCAGATCACGCTGCCCATGACCTCCCTCTCCGCCGCGGATCAGCAGTATCTGAAGTCGCTGCCCGCGGGTGCTCCCGCCGCGCCTGCGGTCGTGAAGGCCACTTACAAACCTTCGCCGAATGACAAGCTGCCACCCACTGCGGTCAACGAGGCCATCGGCCAGCCGCTTTTCTCCGACACCTCGCTGTGGGAAAGCCCTGCCGACGAGCTCGCGCAGAAGCTCAGCATCCCGCCGGAGTCAAAGACGAAGGTCGCCAGCAGCTTCCGCTCCTACACAAAGGATGACTACCAGATGTTCGGCGCCCATCCGTTCTCCGTCGCCATGTATGCGGAGAATGACCGCGTGACCGGCTTCTCGCTCGTCTTTGCCAACAAGGGCGATCTCTTCAGCGCGAAGGGCAGCGGCGAGATGCACTTCGACAAGGACACACCGCCCGCGAAAGCCGCCGCCATCGTCAAGACCGCGATGGACAAGGACGTGGCCGCCATCACCGCCGCGCTCACGAAGACGCTCGGTGCACCGACGAAAGAACGCATCGGCGATTCGACCTCCGTGCGGGAAAACATGCTGCGCTGGGACTGGCGTGGTCACAGCATTTTGCTTGCTGATGTCGAGGGCGAGTATGTCGGCATTCAAATCGTGCCCAGCTCCTTTGCGGACGCAGGTGGCAAAGTGGCCGACACCGTGGACAAGGACATCAAAGAGCGTGCGCTGGCAAACCTCGAAAAACGCGAAAATGGCGATGTCGTCATTGGCGACATCCCGATGGTCGATCAAGGCCCGAAAGGCTACTGCGCTCCCGCCACCGCGGAGCGTGCCATGCGTTTCCTCGGCATCCCGGCGGACATGTACATCATCGCCAACAAGGGAAACACTGGCTTTGGTGGCGGCACCAGCATGCAGGCCATTTTTGACGGCATGGCCAAGCAGATCCGCAGCAAGAACCGCTCGGCCGATTCCTGGCAGGGCGAGCTGAAACTCAAGGAACTGCAAAAGCACATCGACAAGGGCGTGCCGGTCATCTGGACGCTCTTCAGCACGGATGACTTCAACAAGGTCGCCAACGAGCGCACCAAGGCCCGCAAGGACGTCACCAACTGGGCCGAGTGGAAGACCAAGATCACCGGTGAGGCCGCCAGCAGCCCGCTGCGCAAAGACAAGGAGAGCGGCCACGTCGTGCTCATCATCGGCTACAACAAGGACACCAACGAAATCGCCTTCAGCGACAGTTGGGGCGAGAATTACAAAGAGCGCTGGATCACACTGCCCGAGGCGGAA
The DNA here is from genome assembly GCA_046316935.1 of Prosthecobacter sp. Taxonomy (GTDB): domain Bacteria; phylum Verrucomicrobiota; class Verrucomicrobiia; order Verrucomicrobiales; family Verrucomicrobiaceae; genus Prosthecobacter. Next base: position 2,450 of record JBKCXA010000174.1, on the reverse strand, counting down.
ATGGTCTCTCAGGGCTTCTTTTACACCGTCGGCTTCTAACCGCCGCCGCCATGAAGCGCCTGCTCCTCTTCCTCACGCTGGCGTTGCTGCCCGTGCCGGCGCAGACCACGCGTGAGCTGGCGGAACAAGCCAGAAAGCATGCGCCGGAGGATGACAGCGTGGCTTCGAAACTCGTTCACGCGGCACTCGACCGCACGCATCAGGTCGTGCGCTACGAGCCCGCCTACGTGAAGCTCGATTACCCCGGCGGAGATGTGCCCGCCGATACCGGCGTGTGTACCGACGAGGTCATCCGCAGCTACCGGAAACTCGGCTTCGACCTGCAAAAGCTCGTTCACGAGGACATGAAGCGGCACTTTGCCCATTACCCGAGGCATTGGGGCCTCTCCTCTCCTGATAAAAACATCGATCATCGCCGCGTGCCGAATTTGCAGATGTTTTTCAAGCGCCAGGGTGCTTCACTGCCCGTCACGCAAAACGGCTCTGACTACCTGCCCGGTGATCTCATCACCTGCACCGTCGCCGGCAAGCTCCCGCACATCGCCCTCGTCGTCCCCGCGCCCGATGGTGGCAGCACGCCCTGGATCGTCCACAACATCGGCCAGGGGCCCCAATGCGAAAACCGCCTCTTTGAGTTCCCCCTTACCGGCCACTACCGCTGGCATCCGAAGAGGTGAGGGCGGGCCGAAGCAGCAGAGGGAATAGACGAAACGCTTCGAGGGCCGCGGCAGCGCTATCGTCTATCCTTCAGCCTCACTTCTCCTCCTCCCACCACTCCAGCAGCATCTGGCGGGCGCGGTGGACGCGGCCTTCGACTCCGCGGATGGAGCAGCCGAGCACCTCGGCGCATTCTTTTTGGCTCAGGCCTTCCATGGTCACGAGGATGAGCGCGGCGCGAAGCTTCTCCGGAAGCATGGCGAGGCCGCGCTGGAGCTTGTCGAGCTCGCCACGCCACTCGGCGCCGGTGTCAGGCGAGGGTTTCGGGCAGGCAGGAGCATCCGGCATCTCGTCGAGCGTTACGGTGCTGTCACGCTGGCGGGTCGTTTTGGCCTTCGCTCGATCCCGGCAGGCATTCAGCGCGATTTGATACAGCCACGTCGAAAACCTTGCGCGGCTCTCAAACTCCGGCAGCGCTTGCCAGGCCCGCACGAAAGCATCTTGGCAGGCCTCGCGGGCATCCTCCTCGCAGCGCAGCCAGCGACGACAAAAGCCGAGCAGTCGCGCCTCATGCTGCCGCACGAGCCATTCAAACGCAGCGGTATCTCCCGCCTGCGCGGCGAGAATCTTTTCCTGCTCAAGGTCCGGCGATGAAGACAAGTCCGTCGCGGGCAGCAGGAGATCAGTGCTCGCGGGCGAGGCTGTCATGAGTCCATTCGACGAGTTTGCGTGCCTGCGCGGGTCGCAGGTGACGCTTCATGGCAAAGAAATGATCCAGGGTGAGTCGTTGCAGCTCCGCCTGGCTTTGATTTAAGCGATCCAGCGCGGCCTTCATTTGCGCTTCATCGACATTTGGCGCTCCGATCACTTGCGCGAGTTCGACACCCGCGTCGCTGATTTGTGCTTTGAGAGCCACCCGACGCTGCTCGAACTCTTTTTCGATGGGATCGAGCTTCTCATGCTGCTCCGGGGTGATGTCGAGATGCTCATGCATCCACGCGTGAAGATCGGTCTCCGCATGATCATTGGCGTGGCTTTCGCCGTGACGATGCAGCGTCCAGTCTGTCACACGCCATGCGGTGAGGCCGGCGAGCACGCAGGAGATCAAAACGGACCCGAGAAGCCATTTGAGTCGTGAGTGCATCAGAGTGGTCCTCCTTTGAAAAGCGGCATGGCAGGCGGTTTCGCATGGATGGGGTCCTGCACGGCTTTGGACCAGCCGATGAAAGCGGCGGTCGTGATACCTGCAAGCACCGCGAGCATCACAATGAGGCCGGTAAGCATCCACCAGCGCCGGGCACGGCCCGTGTCCGTCCGCACACGCTGCATGATCGAGCCTTCCAAGGCAGCTGGCACATCCGCCGGGGTGGCGGAGGCCGCTTGCTGGAGGAGGCGGCTGAGTTCGTCCTGAGTCATGACGGCATCGTGGGGCATTGCGCGGAAATTTCCCCTGCTTTTTTGCGCTTTGAACGGTGCCGCCTACGTTCCCAATCCATGGCTTCCAAACAAACCCGCATCCTACTCGCTGACGATCACAGCGTCGTGCGCAGCGGTTTTCGGGCGCTGCTGGCCGCGCAGTGGGACATGGAGGTGGTCGGCGAGGCGTCGAACGGCCGCGAAGCCGTCGAGATGGCGGAGAAGTTCACGCCCGATGTCGTGGTGATGGATGTGACGATGCCGGAACTCAATGGCATCGAGGCTGCGCGGCAGATTACCAAGATGCTGCCCAAGACACGCATCTTGGCGCTCAGCATGCAAAAAGACTCCGTCTATGTGCGCGAGATGCTGCGAGC
>JBKCXA010000173.1:0-3544 GCA_046316935.1 Prosthecobacter sp. | reverse complement strand
GTTGATAATGCCGTCGTGCATCGATATGACATTGGTAGTAAACTGCCGACCAACGCGGGCTACTACGCGACAAGGCGAAAGAATAAATCCTGGGATTTTGGCGTGCGATTGGTGATGCCAAAACTCAAAACACCCAAAATGAAGATTGTTATTAGTGATCCGCATAAGCGAATTATGAAACCAATGGAGATCATTGTTCAAAAGCTTAATGAAATGCCATGAAAAATAAGGTTCTTCGCGGCATATAAAGAGAAACGGAGTCAGGCCACAACGAACGTCTAAATCAACCCAAGGACGCAGGAACTACATTTATGACCTGGCCCACTCCAGGGAGCAGGCTACTTGACAAAAGCATCTCTTGCCCTGAAAGCGGCGCATGGCACGCAGCATTCGTATTCAATCCGCCGGGGCTTATTACCATGTCATGGCGCGGAATAGTGCAGAAAATGGTGTCAGTCTGTAAAAATTTGACAGATATAATGCATCCCTGATGCCTGATCATGCTGGAAAAAGTAGCTTGGCAAATAGTGCCGGCCTTGTCACGACGTAGATCCATCAGCCGCCGAGGCTTCCTCTGCATCGAACCCTTGCGCTGATCTCACCCGCTGGAGAGCAGATCAAGAGCACGAGCAAGAATCCGTCGGTCTCTGATCCCTTATCTCTCATCCCTGATCCCACCCGCCATGACCCGCACCCTTCTCGCCATTGGCGCCCACTATGACGACTGCCCTTTCGGTATTCCCGGCACCTTGCTGCGGGCGGTGAAGAAGCACCAGCGCGTCGTCATCCTCAGCCTCATTGGCGATTACACGAACTGGCCGCCAGTCAAAGGCCGCGCCGAGGAGCTGCTGGAGCTCTCGAAGCAGATGGCGGCCGAGCGCGGCATGGAGATGCGCTTTCTCAAATGGAAGAGCATGGGCTTTGAACCCACGCTGGAGGCAAAGCGGGCCGTCGCCGAGGTCGTCGCAGACGTGAAACCGGACACTGCCTTCATGCTCTGGCCGCGCGACCGTCATCCCGACCACGAGGCCGCCAGCGCCATCTGCCACGCAGCGCTGCATCAACCCGCCCGCCTGCTCGGCATCGAGGAGGCCCGCGTGCCCTCCCGTGTCTTCTGGTATGACAACGGCCCCGGCCACACCATCGGCTTCGAGCCGGACACCTACGTCGATGTCACTCCCGAGTGGGAGGCCTCGCGCGAATGGCTCGGCCGCCTCATGGCCTTTGTGCGGAAGGAGGACTACGATCCCGCCAAGGCCGATGCCGCGCTCGAGACCAAGACCGTCCTCTCCCGCTACCGCGGCCTCGCCTGCGGCGTGAAATACGCCGAGGCCCTCAAAAGCCTGCGCCCCGGCGTGACGCTGGAGCTTTGAAGCTTCCCAAACAAGACCTCGACCAACCCACCCATGCCAGCCGATGAAAACGATCTCCCTCTTGCTAGTTCTCCTCGGTTGCGCCTCAGCGGCCGAGATCCATGACGCGGCCGCGAATGGTGACCTGGATCGCATCAATGCGATCGTGAAGCAGGACGCGTCCATGCTGAAGCTCGCCGATGATAGCGGATATCAACCGCTGCACCATGCGGCGGAGGCGCGCAAAGTCGCTGCCTTGGAGCTTTTGATTCAACTGGGCGCGGAGGTGAATGCGGCCAACCGCAGCGGCCTCACTCCTTTGCACCTCGCATCGAAAAATGGCCCCACCGACGCCGTGGAGGCCTTGATCAAAGCCGGGGCCAAAGCGGACGCCAAAGACGCCGTCGGCCGCACGCCGCTCGACATGGCCGCGCATGCACTCATCCGCCAGCGCATCAAGGCCTCCGTCAACGACGTGCCGGGCGCGGCGGAATTCTTGAAGGCCGTGGAAGGTGGGCAGATTGCCACCCTGGAGGCCTTGCTGGCCAAAAACCCGGAACTGACCAAGGCGGTGGATGCCAGCGGCAACACCGCTTTGATCAAAGCCGTCAGCACCCGCCAGAGTGCCGCCGCGCAATGGCTCTTGGAGCATCGCTTTCCATTAAACGCGACCAACCGCCTCGGACGAACCGCATTGCACGAGGCCTGCCGACTGCTCGACGAGCCCCTCGTCGAGCGACTGCTGAAAGCCGGAGCCGATCCCGATGGTGGCGAAGGAGATGCGGGCACCGCCCTTTCCGAAGTGATGTCCATGAGCTACCTGCCCGGAGAAAAGGCCGAGATGCTGCCTGAAGTTTCCCCCGACATCCAACGCCAGCAGAAGGAGCTGCTTGATGCCATGCGCGGCCTCCAGCAAGCCGTCGAGGCCATGCGGTCTCCAGCCTACACCGGCAGGCACACCGGGGCCGCGCAGGAAATGGCAGGGTTTCTCCGGATCATGCGCGCCCAGCGGCGGGAGGTCCCCAAACCGGAGCAGGCCGTGCGCCTGCGCATCGCGCGACTGCTGCTCGATCACAAGGCCAGCCCTGACAAATTCAGCGGGGTCAAGCTCAGCGCCCTCGCCTCCGCGGCAAACATCTCCGATCCAGCCGCGTTGAAGCTCCTGCTCGCGCACGGCGCTGACATCAATGCCCAAGGCCCGAGCGGTAGCAATGTGCTCACCGTGGCCATCATGGGAGGTCACCAGCAGGTGATTGAAACACTGCTGCAGCACGCCGCCAAGCTCAGCCCAGGCACCGTGCTCCCGGCCCTCGGCATGGCAGCCATGACGGGCCAAAAGACCACGCTGGTCCACCTGCTGGAAAAGGTGAAACCCGCCCGTGAAGCGGTGGCTGCTGACCAGACCCTGACCAATCTCATGGGGCGCAGCCAGGATCCAGATCTCGTCCGGCAGTTGCTGGCAGCAGGCGTCCGGCCGGATGGTCCCGGCCCAGCTGTTTCTTATGGCCCGCTGCACGCCGCCGCGGTGAATGCCACACCAGAGATCCTCGGCCTGCTGCTTGAGGCCGGTGCCAGGCTGGAAAAAAAGGATGCGCAAGGATACACGCCCTTGCACTGCGCCGCCGAAGCCGGGCGAGCGGATAACCTGCGCTTCCTCATCAGCCGCGGTGCCACCGTCCTCACGGCCTCCCATGAGGGACTCACCCCCTTGCACTCCGCCGCGCAGCTCGGCCATGTCGAGACACTCGGTCTGCTCCTCGATCAAAAGGCCCCCGTCGATGCCACGGACCGAAACGGCGATTCTGCCCTTTTGGGTGCGGCCGTAGAAGGTCGGGCACCCGCGGTGGAGTTCCTGCTCAGCCGCGGCGCGGATCCGAATCACGAGGACAAGCGCGGTCTCTGTGCCCTCGACGCTGTCGCCACCGGAGGACTCTTGCTGCCGGAATCCTCCAAATCCCGGCAGGGCACGCGAGACTACGGCCAGTGCGCGGAGCTGCTCATCAAAGCGGGTGCCCACCTCGAGCACGAGGCCGGCGAAAAGCGGTGGTGGACCGCCCTCAGCCGGGCCGCGGAAAACGGCATCCTACCCGTCGTCGAGGCGCTGCTGCGACATGGTGCCCGCACGGACAACACCGCTCAGGACGCCCAGGGGCGGAAGCCGCTGCATTATGCTGCCTTCAAAGGGCACCTCG
>JBKCXA010000172.1:0-3105 GCA_046316935.1 Prosthecobacter sp. | reverse complement strand
CTTCATGCCTTCGGGGCCACCACCACCGGGCGGACGATCGCCGCCGCCACCTCCGCCTTGGCGACGTGCGGTGTAAACTTCATCCGCCGTGCCTTCGCGACCATTGTCGAAGTGGAAGGGATAGGTGCCATCGGCCTTGATTGAGTAGCTGACGCTGCGTTTGTCGCCATTCACGTCGTAGCTGAGCTTGTAGCTGTCCTTGCCGGTGCTTTCAAAGGCGGTGATCTTGGCACCGCGAAGCGCCGTGAGGGCCTCGCGCACACCTTGCGCACGCGGTTGCGGATCGACTTGCTCTCCCGCCTCCACGACCTCGCCGTGGAAGCCGCCAAAGACATACGGATACTTGTTCGACGCATGATAATGATAGCCGCTGGGCGATTCGTGGCCGTGGCACTCGTCGAGGTTCGCCACGGGCGAGCCATCCGGCTCCGTGAGACCATAGATCGGATAGCCATCGAGCGCATAAGCCACCGGCATGCCCTTCCCGGCCTGCGCCTGGAGATGCAGCGGCGCGATGTGGTAGTGGTAATCATCCGCACGCCCGCAATGCCCGCCCCACTCGTCGAGCTCACCGATTTCATAGCTGATCTCGCCGCGATTGTTCTGCGGATTGAAGATCGGGATGCCATTCACCGCCAAAGCGATCGCGCCGCGGAGAAAGCGGCCTTTGATCATGGCGGGTTCCTTCGCCGGCACCGGCTTCAGTGGGATGCGCCAGGCATTGTCATCGAAATACGGCTGCGGCAGCGGCACCTGCTGCTGCCAGGCCGTGATGCCCACCATCATGTTGTGATCCGGCAGGCCGTTCGAGCCCACATAGAGAAACTCACCATCCGCACGCAGATCGAGCTTCGTGAAGGGCAGAAAGGCCTTCGCGGTCTGCGGTGCATTCGCCGCGTTCGCTGCTGCCGCGGCGGCGAGTTGGACGACAGAGGCCGTGGAGGCCACCAGTGTGTTGCTGGCTTTCCAGCCAGCACGAGCGTCCACAGGCGTCGTTTTATCAGGAGACGTTCGAGCAGGCTGGAAAGCCTGCTTCACACTCCACTCCTCCAAAATGTGCGCCCGCAGCGCCTCGCGGTCGGTGGTGGCCAGATCATGCGCGGCGAGGCTCGTCGCGAACAGCAGGAGGACAGGGAGCGTTTTCATAGCACTGCCTACTAACTCTCGACGCGTCAAAACGGCTTCAGCGATTCTCGGGAGATTTGTCAGGATTGCGTCAAGGTCCCGGATTCATAGGCAAGAGAATGGGGGCAGGAGAATGCATGGATCATTCTTTTGCCCTATTCTTCTGCCTACAGGTTCAGTTCAGCGTGCCTCACTCCTTCGCTTTCTTTTTCTCCTTGTTCGCGTGGCGGCCGCTGCCGTCGCCTTGGTCGAGGATGCCGCCGGCGGGGTTCAGCTTGGCCAAAACGGCCTCCAGACGCGTTCGGGCCTCATGCGGGCCTTGGACGAGCGTTTCGGTGAAGGGCGCACCGGTCATGTCGTAGAGCTCACCCTTCTCGTTGAGCTTCCATTGCGCATCGCGCACATACCACATGCGAGCGAGTTGATTGAAAACCCACTCCCGCGACTTCGCAGGCTGCCCGAGTAGCTGCGGCGCGATGCTTTGACCATCGAAAACCATGTCAGAACGCAGTTTGGCCCCAGTGAGCGCGGCGCATGTAACAACAAAGTCAGTGGAGTCAATCAGGTCAGCACTCACACGACCCGCAGGCGTTTGGCCGGGCCAGTTGGCGATCATCGGCACGAGGCCGCCGCACTCCAGCATCGTGCCCTTCATGCCAGAGAGCACCTTCCCGCCGATGGTGGCGCGGTCAGCCATGCCTTTGCCGGTGCCATTGTCGCCCATGAAAATGACGAGCGTCTTCTCACGCAGCTTCAGCGCATCGAGCTCGGTGATCAGACGCCCGACAAGCTTGTCCATATAAGCGATGTTGTCCGCCATGAGGTCGTCGCTACCGGGAGCGCTGTCCGGCGTGGGCAGCAGCTCGCCATGCACGTGCGACATCGGGTAATAAACGAAGAACGGTCCGTCGCGATGCTGCCGCACGAACTTCACCACGCGGTCGTGGCACATGTCCGGCATGTATTCGCCATCGGCGAGCTTCTTGTCATCGCCATTGATGCTGTAGCGCTCTGGCTTGCCGCCCTCGACGTTGCGATACACGCCGCTGCCGTTGAAGCGCATCCAGTCATCGAAACCGTGATCGCCCGGCTCACCGGGAAGCTGCCCCCATTTGCCCACGCAGCCGGTGGCATAGCCCGCGGCCTTGAACAGACGCGGCAGCACGATCTCCTGCGGATCGAGGTCCGTGCACGCGTCCTGATTCGTCGCTCCATTGCGAAACGCATAGCGCCCGCTCATGATCAGCGCCCGCGATGGCCCGCAAAGCACCGCCGTGAAGCAATGCGTGAAGCGCGTGCCCTCTGCGGCCAGCTTGTCGATGTGCGGCGTCTTGTAGCGATCCGAGCCATAGCAGCCCACGTTCCCGATGCCGAGATCGTCCGCGAGGATGAAGATGACATTGGGTTTCTCCGCAGCGGTCAGGACGACAGCCATCAAATGAAGCGCGAAGGTGAGGAAAACAAAAGGTCGGAGCATGGTGCGCCTGCAAACGTCGGGAACTGAATGCCGTTTCATGATTATGCACCTCACTCGCCGCCATTTTCTCCAAACGACCAGCCTCGCGCTCGCCTCGGCTCACACTCATGCTTTTGCCGCGGAGGACCCGCTCATCGAGTCCATCGAGAAAGTCGTGCTGAAGACACCTGCACTGCCCAAAGGCACCTGGTTTCATCCGCGAGCCTGCATGGTCGGCAAGAAGGCTTTCATGACCACGCAGCCCATCATGGGCTCCGATCATTTCGGGCACGTGCACTGGACCACCTCCGATGACCTCGGCCAAACCTGGAGCGACTTCACCCCCGCGCCGCCGCTGGGTTGGGAAAAGCTGCCCGATGGCTTGAATGAGGCCGTTTGCGACATCACGCCCGAGTTTCATCCGCAGACCGGCAGCGTGCTCGCGCTCGGTCACAATGTCTTCTACCGCGACCGAGGCTTCTTCCGCGACCAACCACCGCGCTGGCCGATCTACGCCGTGTGGA
>JBKCXA010000171.1:0-9011 GCA_046316935.1 Prosthecobacter sp. | reverse complement strand
CATCAAGACGAGGTTCTTCATCGAAGCACCGCGCTCCGTGGCCTCCAGCGCGTCACACACATGACGAGGCAGGCGCTCCAACGGGTAGTCCTGGCCGTTCGAGTAGCAAATGAGGGCGCTGGTGATGCCATCGCTGCTCGTGGTGCCCTCGACGATGCGGCGCATGCTGAGGATGGTGCCCCGACGCTTGTTTTCGGTGCCTTTCGCGGGCCACGGAGAGTTGTTGCCGAGTTTCACGGCATGATCCCATTTCAGCTTTGCCGCGTCTTTGCGACCAAACGAGGTGCTGCGCAGAAAGCTGCGCTCATCGTAATGCGGCGGCTGCGGGATGGGCGTGTCCGTTTCGCTTTGCTCGACGATGAGCGTCCAGGTGAGCGGGTTCATCTCGTTCGGCGGATTCACCGAGACATCCGCCTGCGCATGGGGCTCGCCGTAGCGTGACTTCGGATCAGGCCCCACCTCAAACTCGGCGCCGCTGAGCTGCACGACATCGCCCCAATCGCTCGCATCAATCGTGAGCGCGGCCTTTACATCCAGCGTGGCGCCTTTGTCAGAACGAAAGCTCATGCCGGTGACGCGGCTCTCCGATTTCAAGGCGCTCACCGGGATGTGATTGAGCCGCAGCGTGACCTGACCACTGGCGATGTAAGGCTGCAGCATCTCGCGAAAAATGGCCTCCGCCTCGGCAGGACGAAAGGTGGTGGGGCCGTGCATCGGCTTTCCGGGCATGGGCGAGCCGTATTTCTTCGTGTTGAAGTCCTCGATGCGGTCCATCAGCTCCTTGAAGAGGCCGAAGCGATGAAACGAGCGCTTCATCGGATGCCAGTCCGGCCCCCAGCCCACCTCGCCGGTGCCTTTGCTCTCATCGACGCACACGAGGCCCTGCTCCGTGTATTGCCCGCCGAGCCATGAGCCGTCATGCACGATGGTGACCGACTTGCAACCCATCCGCGCCGCCTGAATCGCCGCCGCCCAGCCAGACTCCGTGCCACCGACGATGAGCACATCCGTCTGGATGGTCTCCGCGGCGGCAAGCGTGGTGAGAAGGAGGAAGAGCAGCGACTTCATGAGCACCTCCTTCAACGATCCTCGCGGGACCATGTTGCCAGCCGGGTGGTTCACCTGCTCACCGACTCCAGCCTGTCTGCGTGATGATGGCGTTGACGGCGTCGATGACGGAGGCGGCCCAGATTTTGGCGTCGCCGTCGTTGAAGTGGATGCCATCGCTGCCGGATTTGCCGGGGACGTAGCGGGTGAAGCGGCGGGACTCGACCCATTTAAAGCCGTGGCGGGCGCAGAGCTCGATGATGAGCTGCGTGACGATGTTTTCGATCTCGGGGGGATAGTGGGATGAATCCGGCGGGGTGATCCAGATGACGAGTTTCACCGTCTTGCCATGCTCGCGGATGGAAGCGGCAAAGGACTCCAACAGGCGCTGCTGCGAGGGGATGGCGTTTTTGCCGCCTTCCAGGACGGTGTCGAAATGGTTGGTGCCGAGCTGGATGATGAGAATCTCCGGCCGGAAGGCGGGGAGCAACTGCTCGATCTTGGGCGTGGGATAGGCGGGGCCGGATTTTTCGTCGAGGAAGGTTTTTCCAGGCCGTGTCTCGCGGTAGCCGCAGCGAGTGGTGTAGGTGGGATGGGCTGCCATCCAGCTCTGCACGCTGGAGCCGCCGGAGGCATACATGGCGAAGGATTGCGGGCCGATGCCTTTCATCAGGGTGGCCTGCATGACCTCGCCAAAGCCGCCGACGGAGAGCGAATCACCGATGTAGAGGATGGGCGGCACGGCGGAGAGCTTCAGCGAGCCGCCGGAGGGCCGCGGACGCGGACTGGTGGCGGTGACGGGCGGCTTCACATTGCGGCCGGGGCTGAAGGCGGTGAGCACGGCGGTGGCATCGGGGGCTTTCGGATCGATGACCCAGTTCGCGATGTGCATGCGCGGCGTGGGCGCGGAGAAGCTGAGGAGCACATCGACGTGGTCGCCGGCGGGGATGCGCAGCTCGCGGACCTCGGTGACCCATGGAAAAGGCGGCGAAGGGAGGTCTCCAGTGAAGGGCGTGCTGCCTTTGTTCGTGATGCGCAGGTAATGCCGGGCGGTAGCGCCGATGACGACGGGCTCCACGCTACCACGAAACATCCACGAAAGCTTCGGATGCGGCTTGGAGAAAGAGATGCTGACCTCGACGGACTTGCCGATCTGCTTGCCGCCAAAGCGCACGGCATAGGAGAAGCGGTCGGTGGCCGTGGCAGAGGAGGGCGGCGTCTCGATGCGGTAGATGGCGGCCCATTGATTCGCACGAGCGCCGGTGGGGAAGCTTTTGAAGATGGCACCGAGCTTTGGCGGTGTGACGATGCTCAGCTCTGCCCCGACGGGGACCGAAGGGCCATCGAGCAGGATGGTGGTGTCACCTGCCCGAGCAGCGGTGACACTGAACGGAGCGACGTCCTCCGCCAGAGCGGTGAGGGCGAGGGCCGCCCATGCCGCGATGATCCAGCACCGCCTGCCGAGCGGCCTGATCCGCGCCTGCTGGAGGTCACGAATCATTTCGGAAGGGGCACCGGCTTCCAATCGACCGCCTGCGTGAGATCACGGGCGGCGAGGCACCAGAGGACGATTTTGGTGGCGGGAAGGAAGGCTTTGTCCTTCGAGGCCTTGCGATAAAGATTCACGCGGGAGGCGGTGGCACCTCCACCACGCACGCCGACGACGGCAGGGACGGTGCCGAGTGCCGCGGTGAGATGATCGGAGAGGCCGGTGCCGGAGGCGAGCATGTCCCCGCCGGCATGGAAGATGAGGCAGTGCGAGTCACCGAGCAGGAGCACCGGAGAGCGCTCGGCGGGCTCGATCAGGCCACCGCCTTGAAGGCTGATTGTGCGGCTTTTGAGCGTCTCGCTATCGCCAGAGGCGGCGAGGTCGCCGGTGATGGTGATGGTCGTTTCCTCGGCGGTGGTCGGTCCGGCGGTTTTGGCGAGATCGGGCAAAGCGGCCTGGCAGGTCTTGGCGAGCTCGGCGGCGGTCAATTCGCAAAACCGGGGTGTGAAGTGCGAATCGGTGCGGCAGTAGCCGGGGTCTGCCCCTTTGGCCACCTCGGCACGGAAGGCGGCGGTGAGGTCGAGGACCTCGATGCCTTCCTTTTTGAGTTGTTCGTAGAGGGCGGCGGCGGCCTTGTCGAGCGGCTGAGCGGCATTCGGTGTGATGCCAGCGGCGAGTTGATCGCAGCGGATGCGTGCTTTTTCAGGGATGGGCACGAGGACGAGGCGGATGGAGCGGGCCGCGAGGGCTTTTTGGAACTCGGTGATGGCCTGCAACGGGCCGGTGGCCGGTTTGAGGGCAAAATCGGGGGCGGAGATCGCGGCGAGGTGGCGCAACTCGGCACGCAGGAAGCGCCAGTTGTCCTTTCCGTGCACGGGGGTGGCCTCGGTGGAGGCGGCTTCGCGGCGGATGACCTCGTCGAGGGCGGATTGGGCATGCAGCAGGCCTGCGCTGAGCAGCGCGACGAAGGCGGCCAGAGTGGCAAAATGACGGGGATGAAACGGCAGGAGGCTCATGGGCTGAAAAATCACTCGGCGGTGGGCCGGACGGTGAAACTGTCCAGCCAGTTGATGGGTTGCAAGAGCAGATCCCCCTCGGGATCGGCACGGTTGAAGGGGCCAAACTCGGCCTCGACATCGCCCCAGGCCTTGAGATTGACCTCGAGGACCTCGCCGGGGCGCACCTCGGCGAGCGGCGTCCAGCGGTTGTCCTTCATCGCGAGGCCATAGGCGAGCAGCTCGGTGCCGACGCCAGCACGACCATCAGCGGAGCGGACCTCACGCAGATGAAGCGTGGCGACGTAGTCTTTGTAGGCGACGGTGCCGGGCACAGGAGCCGGTGACACGGAGACGACGGTGCCGATGAGTTTTTCGGAGGCCTTTGCCGCCACCTCGACGAACTGGGAGGCGGGCGCTGGAGAGAGCGTGTAGCCGAGCGGCTTCCACTCGCCCTCGGTGAGCTGCGTGGCATCAAACTCCCACACGACCACTTTGCTGCCTTTGAGCCTGTCATGACCCGTCTGGAGGCTGCGGGAGAGGATGGCCCGCGTGGCGAAGGCACCATCGCCATTGCGCAGGATGGCACTGACGGGCTTTCCGATCACACGGCCGAGATGCTCCGCGAATCCTGCGCCAGTGCCCCAGCCGAGGCTCTTCTGGCTGAAGATGTTGCAAAAGCTATCGCCCATGAGCACGACCTCGGATTCCTCGGAATTTTGCCACCTCAGGCCGGTGGCGGTGCGCACCTCGCGGATGGTGACGGTCTCCTGCGGGAAGAGCGGAGAGGCCTCGGCGAGGCGCAGCATGCGGCGGAGATCGCCGATGGCCGTCACGGCCTGATCGGCGGCGGAAGGCGCGGTGCCATCGGCGGGAAGAATGAGGCCTTCGGCGGTCAAAAAGCGGCCGAGTTGCGCCGAGACGATCTCGACGGCCTCGGGTGTCCAGTGCGTGTCCGTCTTCAAATAGAGCGGAGACTTGGCGGTGGTCCGGGCTTCAGCGAGAACGGGCATGAGATCAAAGACCCGCACGCCCGCGGCCTCGACGGCGGCCTTCCACTCCGACCATACCGGCGGGAGCACGGGCTTCGCAGGCAGGCCGCGGCCGAATTTCTCCGGGTAGATGGCGAGCTTCGGCGGCACCGGCATGAGCACGAGCTGAATGCCGCGGCTTTTCAGCGCCTCCGCAAACGACGTGATCGCGGCGAGCGGCGGTGATTGACGGTGCTTGTTGGCGGTGCGCGTCATGAAGCGGACGGCATTGCGATGAAACAACCAGCCGTCCTCGCCGATGACCACCTCGTCACTGCCTTCTCCAATGCTGGAAAGCATGCCCTGCACCACGGGCTGCACCGCCATGCAGAACGGCGACTTCTCATCGTAGCCTTTTTCGACACCGCGGAGCGAGAGCAGCACGCCGTCGTTCCAGTCATTGAGTCGTCTCCACATCGAACGATCGGCCGCGCCGCCATGGCCGGCCACCGCGCCCGCGAGCTGGCTCCACGGGCCGCGCAGCGAGAGGAGATTGATGACGCCGATGACGGTGATGGCCCCGAGGAAGACCGACAGAAGGATGAGGCGGCCACCGGAGGTGGTCACCGTGGTGGCGATCTCCGCCATCGCCTCGGCCTCGCCCGACAATGTTTTCGCACGGGTGCTCATGGTCAGAAGTTGAAGTAGATGAAGGGGTTGTAGCTCTGGCTGGCGAGCAACGCGGCGCTGAGGGCGAAGAGCAGCATGACAAAGACCGCCTTGGTGGCCGTGAGCTGGCGCGTGAGGCTCCACGACTGCGGGCCGAAGAAGGCGATGACGGCGGCGAGCAGCAGGGAGCCGCTCAGATAGACCGAGCTGATCGCCGGCCACACCAGCGCGGTGCCTTCATTCCCCATGAGGAACAGGGAGGCGAAGTAACGGCCGGTCGATTCGAGCGTGGTGGCGCGGAAAGGAACCCACAGCAGGCTCACGCCGATGAAGGTGAGGGCCATGGTGAGTGCCGAGGGCAGCCGCCACGTCATGCGCTGCGAGAAGAAACGCTCCGCGGCCAGCCACAGGCCATGCGCCCCGCCCCAGATGATGAAATTCCAGCTCGCTCCATGCCACAGGCCGCCGAGCAGCATGACGAGGAAGAGATTCACATAGGTGCGCACCGGGCCTTTGCGGTTGCCACCGAGCGTGACGTAAAGGTAGTCGCGAAGCCAGGTGGAGAGCGTGATGTGCCAGCGCCGCCAGAAGTCCGTCACGCCGAGGGAGCGGTAGGGCGAGTTGAAGTTCTTCGGCAGAATGAAGCCGATCATCAGGCCGAGACCCACCGCCATGTCGGAGTAGCCGCTGAAGTCGAAGTAGATCTGCAACGAGTAGGCGAGCATGCCTGTCCAGGCCTCCAGCGTGCTGAGCGAGGCCGCGTCGAAGCAAGTGTCCGCGATGCGGCCGCAGGGATTGCCCAGGATGACCTTCTTGGCGAGACCGATCGAGAAGAAGGCGATGCCGCGGGTGAATTTCTCCATCGTGTGCGTGCGGCGGAGGATCTGGTCATTCACATCCCGGAAGCGGATGATCGGTCCGGCGACGAGCTGCGGGAACATCGTCACATAGGAGATGAAGAGCGGGAAGTTCTTCAGCGCCGCCACATGGCCGCGATACACGTCGATCGTGTAGCTCATCGACTGGAAGGTGTAGAAGCTGATGCCGAGCGGCAGCGCCACATGCAGCACCGGCCCCTGAGCGAGCGCCGTCATGCCAAAAGCGCCCGCGAGCTGCTGCATGGCCTCGATGCCGAAGTTGAAGTATTTGAAGAAACCGAGCAGCCCGAGATTGCACGAGATGCTGATGAAGAGCGCGGCCTTCTGCGCCGGCGTGCGCTCACCCACGGCCGGCAGCGCGGGATAGACGGTGTCACTGGTGGCGGCTCCAGGCACGCCCTGCGCCATCATCACGCCCGCGATGTAGTCCACCGAGGTGGTGAAGAGCATGAGGAAGACAAACAGCGGATTCGACCAGCCGTAGAAGAAGAGGCCAAAAACCGTCAGCAGGTGCGGCCGGAACCTCGCCGGGCACAAATAATATGCCGCGAGCACCAGCGGCAGGAAGAAGAACAGGAAGAGGTTCGAGCTAAAGACCATGTGAAGAGGACCGTGCTAAAGGAGGAACGTGTCAGCGGTGCCTGCTTAGAACCATTTATCCAGCTCCCGGGTCACCCGGTCAGCCCAGGCCTTGCCGGGCTCATCCGCGTAATGCACGCCATCACCGCCTGTGACACCGGGGACATACTTCGTGACGGCCTTCGAGCGCATCGTGCCGATGCCGTGGCGGCGGCAGGCTTCAAAGATGAGCTTCTCAACGGCGGTCTCCACCGCGAGGGAGAACTTCGAAGAGTCCGGCGGCATGATCCAGATGATTCCTGCCGGGCGGTGGCCGGAGGAGGTCAGGGCTTTGGCAAAGGCATCGAAGTAGGCACGCTGCTCCTCGATCTTCGAAGCACCGTAACGCTGGAATTCGTCGAAGTGGTTCGTGCCGAGCTGCACGAGCACCGTATCCGGCCGGATCTTCCTCAGCAGCGTCTCCACCTTGGGCGTCGTCGCCGGAGGTGGCCGGCGGCCGTTGCGATGCTTCAAGAGGATGTGAACGCCCGGCCGGGTCTCGCGGTAGCCGCAGGTGGTCACGAATGGTTTCTCGCTGGAAAGCCAGTTCTGCACGGACGAGCCGCAGGAGGCGTAAATGTAGGTCTGCCCCGGACCGGCTTTGCGCAAGAGATAAGACTCCATGGTTTCTCCAAAGGCACCGACCGAGAGCGAGTCACCGATCAAGAGCACACGCCCAATGCCACGACGGCCTGTGGATGAACCAGCGGGGCTGGAGGAGATGCCGCCGCATTGGGTGAGCAGGATGGGGGCGAGCAGCAGCAGCAGTCTGGCAGAGAGTCTCATGGGACGGGAATGAATGGCGGTTCGTTTTACTTGGCGTATTCCGGGTGCAGCTTCTCATCCGCCACCTGGATGTAGGGGATCATTTCAATGTCACCCACGTCATCCTTGCGATTCACGGCCGCCCAAAGCGATTTTTCGTCGATCTCGACCACTTCGAGATTGTAGGTGCCGCCGATTTTGAAGGCGCTGAGATCCCGGACGACCTTTTTCACATAGGAGGGATGCATCACGAGGATTTCCTTGCCCTCGTAGCCGCCGGAGCGGTTGCGCAGGATTTGGTAGCGATAGCCCACCAGATACTCGCCATAAGGAAACGCGGAAGGGTCCGGGATTTCCGTGCAGGCAACCAGCTTCGCCGAGACTTTCACCACCGGGCGATTGTCCTTGGCAGCCTCAGATTCTTTGAGAATGCGGGGCGGATTATCCCGGCAGACGTCAGCGAGCAGCGGCATGCCTTCCGCCGGATTCTTCAGCAGGTCGGAGATGACCGAACTGTACACCTTGTCCGCCCACGCGATGGCATCATCTCCCCAGAAGTGCTCCTTGTCCCGGTCCATGACCTTGTAGGGGTATTTGGTGATCGTGCGGCTGTCGATGATCGTCGCGATGTCCCCGGCGCAGTGCTGGATCTCCTGGAACACAAACTCCTGGATCTCCTCGGTGACGCTGCCTGCCTGTGGAGGTGTGATCCAGTAGATGCGCCTCAGATTGCCCGGCGTGGTGATGAGATGCTTCAGGAAGGGGATGGTCAGCGAGCGGATGTACTTCCGGTGATACTCCTCCTGGATGGTCCGCCGGTCCTTGAAGAGGCTGAAGAAGTTGTTGCCGCATTGAAACACCAGCACGTCCGGCTTCGCGGAGTCGAGCAGCGTCTCGATCTTCGGGACGCGGTGCGAGGACGGCACATGCCCGGCCGGCCGGCCATACACATCCATGAAACGCTTTGGCTTCAGAGGATCATCTCCCGGCTCGATGGAGGTGTAGCCGCAACTGGTCTTGATGTTCGCGTAAGGCGGAATTTTCGTCCAGCTCAGCGGAGAGACGCCGCAGGCCATGTAGGTGTGCAGGTGGCTCACGCCCGGATCGGAGCGCAGCAGCTCGTCGAGCCGGTCGCCGAAGCCTCCGAAGCTCATCGAATCCCCCAGAAACAGCACGCGATAGGAGGTGTCTCCTAGCACCAGGCCCGCTCGCCGCGGAGGCTCCTCCGCGGCGCCCTGCTGAGCTTGCACACCATTAAGACAGGCCATTGCGAGCCGCCAGCGGCAGGCGCTGATCACCCTCCCGGCAAGGGGCGGCAAGGCAAAGGCGCGACGGGCAGCTATCAAACAAACTTTCACGATGGCAGGAATAGGGCAGGCGGATGACGCGAACCGAATTATACCTTCTCAAGGCCGCTACAACCCTGTCAGAAAGCTTGGACGGCGCGTCGGATGTTAGAGTGCCGACATGGATGGCACGAAGTCTAAGTTCAATCACTATTTTAGTCAGAACCATGTTCGGCTCCCCAGCGCCCGGAAGATCCTCGCAAACCCAGGTTGCCTGTCCTCGTTGAGGAGGT
>JBKCXA010000170.1:0-11537 GCA_046316935.1 Prosthecobacter sp. | reverse complement strand
CCTGTTGACGGATCGCATGCATCGCGTGCTTATCCTTTCCGCCGTCATCGGCATCGCCACCGCGGCCTTCGGAGCCTTTTTGTCCTTCCTCGGCTCTAATCTGCCCACCGGACCCTTCATGGTGCTCGCAGGCTCGTTTGTGTTCGCAATGGCCTTTTTGTTCAGTCCGCAGCAAGGCTGGCTCACACGGCTTTGGCGGCAAAAAACGCAGCAATGCCGCATCGAACGCGAAAACACTCTCAAAGCCATGTACCACCTCGCCGAGCGCCACGGCTTCCGCGAGGAAGGCATCACGCTCCTCGAACTCGCCAATGCCCGTCGCGAACCCTTGGAGCAAATTCGCCTGCAAAGCGAAGACCTCCTCCGCCAAAAGCTCGCCACGCTCACCGATGATGGCAGCATGCTCCACTTCACGCCCGAAGGCTGGCGCAAAGCCTGCGCCGTCGTGCGCAATCATCGCCTGTGGGAGCTCTACCTCACCAATATCATGCAATACGGTGCCGACCACGTGCACGACGACGCCGAAAAGATCGAGCACGTCCTCGGCGAGGACACCGTCCGCCAGCTCGAACGCCGCCTCGATTTCCCCCAGACCGACCCGCATGGGAAACCGATCCCTGGTGCGCGTGAAGTGCACGGAGCCATCGCCAAGCCACGCCTCGGAGAACCCACCGGTTATTAAAATGATGAATGACGAATGCGGAATGACGAATGAAGTCCGAATGACGAACTCGCCTCGTCATTCAGGCTTCGTCATTTCTTCGTCATTCGGAAACTCGTCATTCGTCATTCCATGAGCGGCCTTCTCCCACCATTCGATGCCCACCGCTTCTTCGTCGCTCCATGGACGACGGACCTGCCAACCTATGGGTGGATGACGCTGATGGCTTTCCTCGTCACGGCGGCATGCGGACTCGTCGGCAATTACCTCATCCTTCGACGCATGGCGCTCGTGGGGGATGCGATCCGTCACAGCGTGCTACCGGGTCTCGCGGTGGCGTTTTTGATCTCGGGAAAGCTCACGCTGCCTGCGATGCTCGCGGGAGCGCTCGGCGCGGGCTTGCTGACGACCTTCCTGATCGAGTTCCTGCACACACGCAGCCGTATCAAGGCGGACGCGGCGATCGGCATCACCTTCTGCTCGCTCTTTGCGTTGGGTGTGGTGCTCATCAATGTCTTCGCCTCGAAGGTTCATCTCGATGCGGAATGCGTGCTGTATGGCGAGCTGAGCAACCTCGCCCTTGCCGAGTATTCGCTCGGCATGCCCGCACCAGTTCTCGTGATGGGTGGCGTGGCGATCAGCGTGGCGGTTTTGGTCGTGGTGTTTTACAAAGAGCTGCTTATCACCTCGTTTGATGCGCTGCTGGCGGGTTCGCAGGGCTTTGCACCGGGGAAAATGCATCTCGCGCTGATGGCGGTGCTTTCGATTGTGATCGTGGCGGCCTTTGAAAGCGTGGGCGCGATCCTGGTGATCGCGATGCTCATCCTGCCGGGAGCCACGGCGCAGCTTTTGAGCACGCGGCTGCCCATTTGCTTGGCCTTGAGCGTGCTGCATGCGGCACTGAGTGCCATCGGTGGTCTGCATCTCTCACTCATCCTCGGCTGCCCGATGGCGGCGGCGGTCGTGGTGGCGGGCACGCTCTTGTTCGGCGGTGCGTGGACCTTTTCACTGCTGAAGCGGCAGGCTGGCTTTCAAGCCGATGGTTTGCCTGAAACCACCGTCTGAGCTTACTCCGATCCGACACTGCCGACGAGTGCCTCGGCGTTCATGCCAAAGCGGGCCTGCCAGGGTGTGAAGAGGGATTTTTCCTCGGCGAATAGCTGGGTGAGATCGATTTGCGCGGCGAGAGGTGCGCTGCGGTCGATCTGGCCGGAGGAGGCGAGGATACTCGCGATGACAGCGGCCTCGCCCTGATGCCAGCGATGGCGTGGCAGAGGCACGAGGAGGCTGGCGGCATCGGAGGCGTTGGCACCGGTTTTGTGCATGGCGAGGGCTTCGAGGAAGCGGAGATACACATTCTGCGGCTCGAGTTGGCGGCGGTTGCGCACGATGGCGAGTATGGCGTCGGTTTTTTGATCAGCGAGGAGGCTGAGGTAGATGAGCTGCTCCTGGATGCTCTCGTCGTGCATCGCGGGGCTGCCGATGAGGGAGCGAAGGAAGGTGTTCAAAGGCAGTCGGCCGGTGCGGGCACTGCGGAGGATGGCCCGCATGGTCTTGGAGCGGTCCTTGGAGATGTCGAGGGCGGTGGCGAAGGCGGTGGCGGCGAGCGTGGGCAGATGATGATCGAGGGCGGCGACACCGACGGCGTAGCAATCGAGCGGGCGGTTTTCCTCGCGGCTAGCGCCGATGGCCTCACCGAGGAGCATCTCGACAGCGAATTGACGCGAGGAACGCTGCTGCAAGGTGGCGAGCGTCTGCGAGAGGATGCGAGAGTGCGGCAGCGGCGGCGATTCGGGATCGGCGACCATGGCACCGGCATCCCGCCAGAGGCCTTCTTCCAGCAGGGATTCAAAACGACGGGCGAAGAGCTGCGGCTCGGTGACGGCTTCGCGGGCGCTGATGAGCGCGATGACCATGCGATGCTCGTTTTGTCCTTGGAGCCATGCGGCGACGCGGTCTTTTTCCTCGGCGCTGAGGCCGCCGCTCCAGGCGATCTCGTTTTGATAATCGGAGCGGAGCTGGACTTCATCGGTCGTCGGAAGTTCGGCGGCATAGCCAATGCGCACGGCGGCGAGGCGATGCTCGACGCTTTGGCCGGGCAGATTCCGCAAGATCTGGCCAAGGTGCATGCGATGCACGCTGTGCGTGACGGGCAGGCCCGTGAGCGTGGAGGCCATGGCGAGCACGTCCTGGGCGCGGCCAGCATTCATGAGATGGGCGAGGCTGCGCACGAGGCTGGCCTCGATGCGATGACGTGTCTCCGTGGGTGCTTGTGAAGCACGACGAAGCAGATCGACGGCGAGCGAGGCCTCATCGGGTGAGCTTTCGAGCAGTTTTTCGAGCGACGTGGCCGCGGCGGTAAAGTCGCCGGCTTCACGCCAGACGGCGAGCCAGGCAAATTGGGCCTGCGGGATGCTTTGCGCCTCTTTGGGAAGGTTGGAGAGGATGGCTTTGGCACCGGTGAAGTCATGCAAACGTGCGAGCAAGGCTGCATGCCCTGCACTGTCCACCGGCGTGGCGAGACCGAGGGAGTTCAGCTTGTGGTAGGCACGACGTGCTTCAGCGGGCGCGGTATCGGCGGCGAGGGCGGCAAGGGCACGAAGTAGCTTCGAATCGCCGGGCGAGGCATCGATGGCGGCCTTCAGCGAGGCAATGCCGGTGCGGCTGTGACCTTGGACAAGGCAGCGGCGCACTTCAGCCATCGGGTCGGCCTTCCAGTCGTGATGCACGAGGCCGGGCGTGAAGTTGCTCGTGAGCAAAATGACAGCGGGTGTGATGATGGAAATCGCAATGACGAGGTATCGAAGCGCGGCAAAGCGATCAAAGGGATCGCCGCTGCGGAAGCGGAGATACTTCGGACGTGCACAGCGCATTGGCGAGAGCGCGTCATCCCGCCACCAAGGCTGGAAGTTTTCCGATTCGCTCAGCACGGCATCGGTGCGGCGACGGCGCGAGGACTTACGCATGCGAGCCTCCTTTCCGACGATAGCGCTGGCTTTGCAATGCCATGAGACCAGCCATCGCCATGAGGCTGCGCGAGGGCTCGGGGACGTTGTTAACCTCGGGTGTGACGCCGCGGAGGCCGTTGATCCAAGTGGTGTTCAGTGCCCCATTCGGCTGGCCCATCGTGCTGGTGGTGGTGGAGACGAGTGACTCGGTCGCGTTGCCCGTGTTGGCAACGGAACGCCCCGTGGTGATGGTGCTGGCGAGGATGTTTTCGCTGCCGAATGCCGCAGCGACGGTGGTGGCGATCAGGCCGGGAGCGTTGTCGTGGCCGATGGCGTGGATGAAGCCGCTGGTGTCGCTGTTTCGTGCCGGTGGATTGCTGGACGAAATCCAAACGACCTCGCCATTGTTGCCGAAGTTGATGTTTCCATTCACCAGCGTCTCGCTGTGATCGCGAGCGCCTTGTCCAGCGACGAGTTCCAGGCTCCAGCCGCCTTTCTGCGGATCGTAGGCGAGCGATTGCGCACCGAGGTTCACGCCTTTGACGACGATCAGGGTGCCGGGCAGGAAGGCTGTCAGGTTGGCGTTGATGAGCGCTTGATCGAGCGTGGCCTGATCGAAGCGGAAGACGCCCTGCAACATGGAAGTGGCGTCGTTGCTATCGCCGAAGGTAAGGGAGGCGAGGCTGGCGGCAGTGGTGTTTTCTGTGATGACGAACTCGATGTATTCGTCCCGCACCATTTTGGTGCCGGGCCCCACGGTGCCGCCGGTGTTGCGATACTCATTGACCATGATCGCCGCCGCCTGGAGCTGCAAAGGCAGCCACAGGGCAAAAAGGAGGCAGAGAATGGGCCAGTGTCGGGTCACGAGTTCTCAAATTTAAGAGAGGGTAACCCTAAAACAAGCTTTAGTTTACAATTATCATACAAATAGTAATTAATAACAGCGGCGACGGCGATTCAGGCAGGCTTGAAGCCCCACAAGGATCAACAGACTGCGGGAGGGTTCCGGCGTCACATTGAAGGAACTGAGGCTCGGAAGGCCCTCGTCCCAATTGGAACTGTCGGCGATCACGGCGAGCCATTGGGCCTTCGTGCCACCACTGGACTGCAAAGCCGCGACGGCCGGGGCGGCAGGATTTAGGCCCCAGGCCGAATGATTGCCGTCCGCATCGCCGTGGAAGGTCAAATTGGTATGTGCGAAGGCATTTTTCGCCCCGAGGCTGAGCCCAGGTGGGATGTCACCGGTAAGTGTGTCCTCCGAATCGGAGAAAAACGGGTAGTCGATGCTGCCAAAATGGAGGGCGTAGATGAAGCTGGTGGGGTTCAGCAGCGGATTTGAGGTGGTGCCTTGGAAGGCGTAGATCTGGTCGGATTCGTAATCGAGGGCGAGATCGCTGAAGACGGCTGCTCCACCGATCTGGCCGGGGATGACACCGGATTTCGTCCATTCCCAGCCTGTCCCGTCCGTGCCGGAGAAGATGACGGTGCCTTTGGAGACGTTTTGCGTGAGGGTGAGCTTGATGAGCGATTCGTTTCCCGCTCCCTGCGAGGCATCGGCTCCGTTGAATTTTCCCTGGGTGCTGCTCCAGCCGTTGTTGGTGAAATAGATCGTCTCCCCGGCGCTGAGAGGGGAGAGGGCGAGCATGCTGAAAGTGTCGTGGAAGTCGTCATACCCTACGATGGCTAGGCTGGAGGCCGTGACAGCGGCCTCCAGCCTCTTGCCTCCACCAACCCCAAAAAAGAGGATCAGAAGCGTCCACGCACCAGCTTTTGATAAGGAAAGCATGATCAATAAATAAAATTTATATCTTATTTAATAAGATATTTAGGTTTGAATGTCAATTTTGAGATCTGAATTTTTAAAAAATCCAGCTTCGGGTGCCCTTCGCTTGCCTGAAATCGGCTCGTCAGTCGTTCCGATCCCGCCTTTTGAGCCGGGCGAGCATTTCCCGGATGTCTGACGCCCCCTTGATGGAAACGTAGATCGTGACGCTGCCATACCAGAGCAGCGCGGCGAGGGTCAGAAGCAGCCAAAAGGTGGTCATGCGGAGCGGGAGCGGGGTTTGAGCAGCGAACCGACGATCATTCCCAGAGCGGCACCGACGAAGGCGGCGATGCCAGCGATGTCTTTGCCGATGCTCGCGGCCCAGGCGGCTGTGGCGGGTAGTTTTTCCAAGGTGAGGTGTGCCACCGGCACCGCAGCACCGAGCAGGATGCCGCCGATAGCACCCCAGTTGTTCGCCCGTTTCCAGTAGCAGCAGGCGATGAGCAGCACGGACATGCTGCTGAGGTAAATCGAGCCGGTGAGCAGCAGGTAGGACCACACGTTGCCCTCGATCTGATAAAAAAGGCCAAAGACGAGCAAATAGAGCCCGATGAGCGCCACGATGCAGCGGTTCCAAAGGATCGCCCGCTGGTCTGACCACGCTGTGCGACGAAACGGGGCAAGGATGTCGTTATAAATGACGCTGCCCCAGCTCAGCATGTAGCTCGAATTCGTGCTCATGTCCGCCGCCAGCATGGCCGCGATGAGCAGACCCATGAGGCCGATGGGCAAAAATGAGCTCAAAAACGACGGCATGGCGAGCAGCGAGGCGTCGGAGAGTTTCGATTGGGTGGCCACTGGGAGCTTCGAAACCTCTTCTGGCGTCAGTTTGGCCAACGGAGATCCCACGGGCGAGTCGGAGATCTTTTCCTGCACGGCGACGGGCATGCCTAGACGCTCTTCCTGAGTGAGTTGCTTCAAGGGAGTCCATCCCAGCGTCGCCAAGGCCGCGATGCCCCAGATGCCGGGAAGCAGGAAACGGCACACAAAGAAGAAACTCGTGCGGGTGTAGATGCGCTGGCTCGTGTTGCTGTCCTTCGCGGAGAGGATGCGCACGATCACCGCCTGCCAGGTGAGCGCCGCGGCGGCGTTGGCGATGAACTGATTCGCGAGGAATGACCAACCCAGCGAGGGATTCGCGAGCGGATTGAAGCCACCTTCGCCGTGGTGCTTGCGCACCGTTTCCACCAGGGTGTCCCAGCCGATGTTCTTCAAAATGAGCACGCTGACGACCAGCAAGCCGGCGCTCATCACGACGAATTGCAGGAAGTCCGTCACCAGCACGCTGAGCATGCCGCCGAGCACCGTGTAAATCACGACCATCAGCAGCAGCGCCGTCATGATGAGCGTGAGGTTGGACAAATCGAAGCCCGCGACCGTGCACACGAATTTTCCACCGATCTGGAGGAACACGCCCATGTTTAACAGACCGCCCATGACGATCACCATGCCGGAAAGCCAGCGCACCGCCCTGCCAAACCGTTTTTCAAACATCTCCGGCAGGGTCATTGCACCAGCCTGACGGAGCGGCTTGATGCAAAAGCCTGTCATCCCGATCAAGGCCATCGCCACCGCCTGGCAGATGCCCGGCATCGCGCCGCTGAAACCCTGCGTGTAGCCCGCCTGCGCGGTGTACATGCAGGTGATGATGCCAAACTCCGTCGCCGCGAGCGAAGCGATGCCGAGATGGAGGTTCATCTCGCGACCGGCGACGAGGTAATCCTCCAGTTTGCCCACATAGCGACGCATCGCGATCCCCGCAGCCATCGTCACGAGCAGATAAAGCCCCACGATGCCGCCATCGAGCAACCAGTGAAAATGAGTGCCGGAGGGCTGGGAGAGCATCGCGATCACAAAAAGAGGCGGATTTTGCCGAGAACGCCGAAAAGCCACAAGAGGGCAGTTGAGGTAAAATGGCTTCAGCGCTCCATTTTCGCCATTCGAAGAGAAATCCCAAGCCTTCAGGAAGACGAAAATGCTTTGTTCTGTGTAAGTTTTTTGAAAAACGGACACATTTTCGTGACGCCAGCAGAAGAAGAAACCCATGCACCAGCTCATTCAAGAGCCCGTTGGGGATTGGCGTGAGGCGCCAGTCAGGCGGAAAAGACCCGAAAACTGCCCAGAATCCGACCTTGCCATCGGAAATGAAGGTGCTAATTAGCTCACTTCAGGAGAAGAATGAAGGACGTGAAAAGTCTGTTTTGCCTGTCGGTAAAGCATTCTAAAATTTCAAATTCTTCATGCTAATTCTAAAAAATATCTTGCGGCAGTGAGGTATTACGCGTTAATATAAGTTCAATTGCGGGTATAGCTTAATGGTAAAGTTCCAGCCTTCCACGCTGGCCATGTGGGTTCGATTCCCACTACCCGCTCTGAGAACGCGCTCATTCCTGAAACTCCATAATTACACTGCCGCTTATGACCACTGGACTTCGCTCCCGTTTTGCAAGCCCCCTTGCTTGCTTGTTGCTGCTCGCAACTGCTCCTGCTGTCATGGCCCAAGCTGGCGGCTGCTCTGAGATCGCCAATGATGTGCGTGTGGCCGTCGAAAAAGACCCCACGAAAGTGCTGATGGTCGTCGAGGATGCTCTGGTGATCAACGAAGGCTGCGCAGGAGAAATTGTGAAGGCCGCCATCACAGCTTCCAAGGCAGATGCGACTCTCGCCAATCAAATCGTCAGCACCGCCAGCACGGTCGCTCCCAAGCAGCAAGTCGCCATCAACGAGGCTGCTTCTTCGATCATCCCTGGCATTGCTGCGGTGGCTCCGAACCCTGCGGTGGTAGCCGAGCAGCCGGTCGCGCTCACGAGCGAGAAGAATCCTGGCAAAAATCCTGTCATGCCCAAGAACCCGGTCGCTCCTCCTGCTCCTGCCGAAGAGGACTTCTATGTGCCGGCCACCATCCGTGGCGTGTTCCTGATCCAGCCGCCTGCTTCAGGGCCGCTGCCCCCACCGATCAATCCGAATCCGGTCTCTCCTGCCGTCGCTCAGTAAGGCGGCTCCAAACCAAACTCTGGGACTCCTTCAGACCTTTCTTCTCTGGCAAGTCTAATAAATCCTTACACTTAAGATCATGCGCTCACGCCTTGCCACCTTTTGCCTTGCTGCTCTGATGCTAGCTCCTGTTGTCGGGCATGCTCAGGGCCTTGTGGCGATCCAAAACTACTCGGCGGATTTTCGCACCGAGCAGCCACTCACCTTCTCGATCTTCAGCAACGGTGGTTATGACCGCCTTGATTACAAGAACGCGGGCCCAGGCACGCCAGGCGAGATCGACTCTTGGTTCGCCACGGGTGGCGTGAGCGTGATGTACACGCGTCCAGACCAGACCACGCCCTTTAGTTTCTCCCTCGATTCAAGCGTGGTCCATTACATCGACGGCGTGCCCACCTTCCAAGACACCTTCTATAACAACCGCGCCACGATCAATTTCGAGCATCGCTTCTCCGAGCGGCTGAAGATCAGCAACAACTTCTTCGCCACCTACGGCGTGGAGCCTAACAACGCCTTCGGCTTCGGTGCCTCCACGACGCTCTGGAACGGCCAGTACCTTTACGGCTACAACAACTTCAACATCAACTACGCCTGGTCCCCCCGCTTCTCCACAACCACCAGCTACACCATTGATGGCATTGGCTATGAGGATGACCTTATCGGGAATCAAGAGGACCGCTACACGCACCTCTTTGCGCAGCAGTTCTCGTATGCCCTCAACCGCCAGACGAGCCTCACGGCGGAGTATCGTTACCGCATGACGGTCTTCGACAAGGCTCCGAACAAGAATTTCAACTCCCACTTCGCCCTTGCTGGTGTCGATCACGCCTGGAGCGAGCGTTTTTCCGGTTCCGCCCGCGGTGGTGCCGAGTTTTACGACTCGGATCAGCAAAGCGCAGTCTCTCCCTATGCTGAGGCGGCGCTCAATTACAACGTGGCCCGCGAGACACTGGTGCGCTGGTTCGCCTCCCTCGGTTTCAATGGTGCCGAACTCTCCACGTTCAACAGCCGCTACGGCCTGAACACCGGCCTTCAGGTGAATCACAACATCAGCAAGCGCCTCAGCGTGAATGCTGGGGCCAGCTACGCCTACAGCCAGTTCGACGGCGGCGTTGGTGCCGATGGCAAGGAGCACTCCATCTCGCTCTCCACCGGCCTCGGCTACAATGTGCTCGAGAACCTCCGCCTCGACGCCCAATACTCCTTCTCCGCGCTGCAATCTACGAGCGCCTTCCGCGAATTCGACCGCCACCGCGTCTCACTCGGTGCCACGGCGTCCTTCTGATCGTCTTTTCTCACACAGCCAGAACCCGAACGCCGGCGGGCAGCTTTCGTCACACGAAGCGCCCGCTGGCTTCATGTACCAGCTCCATTCTTAACCAGTCCGAAGCATTCCTAACCCACGCAGCGCCATGAACGACTCCGGCTCCGATCTCCAACGCCACGCCATGGATACCTTTCAGGTCATCCGCAACCGTATCGGCCTCATCGTCCTCTCGTTCATCCTCGTCTTCGCCGCTGCCTCCATCCTCACCTACATCATGCCGCGAAAATACCGCGGTCGTGTGGAAATGGTCATTGAGCGCCAACCGAATGCCGTCCGAGTCTTTGACCGCAATTCCGACAGCACCGGCGGCTTCTGGCCGGAGTACATCAAAACGCAGATCGAAACCATCTCCAAGCCGGAGACGCTTTATCCCGTCATCGACTCACTGAAGCTCCAGAAAGCCTGGGAGTTGCCCTCCAGGCAGGTCGCCCTCGGAAAACTGCGCGCAAGCCTCGACGTGCAGGGCAGCCTCCGCTCCGACTTCGTCACCATCGAGTATTACGACCAGGATCCAAAGCTCGCCGCCGACATCGCCAACGCCGTCGCCGAAAGCTACAAGACGCAGCACATCAAGGTCGCCACCGAGCAGAAGCGCAAATCCCTCGACATCATCCGTGATCAAATCGCCGAGCAGGAGGCACAACGCCGCAGCGCCCAGGAGCGTGAACTGGAGGCGAAAAAGAAAGCTGGCATCGTCGGTGACTGGATCGTTGGCGGTGGCAGCACGCTTCAGGCGGGGGCGGAAATCCGCGGGGACAAAGAGCAGAGCTTCATGTCCCGCGAGCAGATGCTCCTCCAGGCCGAGCGTGAGGTGCGTCAGTTGGAATCCGAGCATGAGCTCGTCAGCAAGCTCTCGGCAGACGAGTTGATCTCACGTGCCGCCGCTCTGAAACTCGACAACCCCTCGTTCATGGGAAACGTCTCCAAGTATCAGGATGCCGTCGTTCAGCGAAACAACTTCATGAGCAACGGCCTTGGCCGCAAGCATCCCCTCGTCGCCGGACTCGACAGCCAGGTCGAAACACTTCGTGGATTCATTTTAAATGACGCCAACGAGCATGTCGCCGGTCTGGCTGGCCGCCTCGCCTCAGCGAAACAGACGCTCAATGCCCTCAAAGGCGACTCTGAATCAGCGAAAGCCGAGGTCATGAACATGAGCGCCCTCTACAAGGAATACAAAAGCGCCAAGGACGAGGTCGCCCTCATTGAAGCCACGCTCATCCAGATGCGCCAGCGTTACTTCGACGAGGAGGCAGGGCTGAAGCTCATCAAATTCCCTGCCACCATCTACGCCAGCGCGGAACCTGAATCCCGCCCCTCCAAGCCCAACATCCCTCTGAACCTCGCCCTCGGCGGCGTGCTAGGTCTCATGTTCGGCGTCGGCCTCGCCTTCTTCCTCGAATACATGGACACCAGCGTGAAGAGCCTCGACGACGTGGAGAAATTCCTTGGCGTGCCTGTCCTCGCCGTCGTGCCAAAGGGGGTCGGCATCCTGCATCGCAGCAGCGGCTTCACTCCTGACTCCGAAGCCTACCGTATCCTGCGCACGAACATCGAATTCCACCGCAAATCACCGGATGCCAACTGCCTCACCGTCGTCAGCGGCGGCGCTGGCGAGGGTAAATCGACCACCATGGCCAACCTCGCTTATGTTTGCGCCCAAGGTGGCTACAACGTGCTGCTCATCGATGCCGATTTGCGTCGCCCGAGCATGCATCGCCACTTCGATGTCAGCCACACGCACGGCCTTTCGAACTACCTCACGCAAAACATCCGCCTCGA
>JBKCXA010000169.1:0-7662 GCA_046316935.1 Prosthecobacter sp. | reverse complement strand
GCATGTGCTTGTCGTGGCTCTCATCGACAATGACTTCGAGGAAGTGGCTGCCATCGGGATTGCCGGGGCGGATTTGAGCCACGTCGTTGTCGGCGATGTCGAGCTTGAAGGTCTCGAGGTCGTCAAAGACGAAGCCCCCTTTGCGTTTGCCGGTCTTTTCGCTGTGACACTCGTAGCAGTTCTTTTCGAGGATGGGCTCGATGTCTTTTTTGAAGTCGGCGGCAAAGGCGGCGGCAGTGGTGAGAAGCAGAAGGCAGAGGGGTTTCATGGGCGCGTGCCGGTGAAACGTGGCTTGGCGGCCACGAATTAGTTCTGGGACACCTTTTTCCCGCCTTCGAGCAGGCGCTCGAGGCTTTGATCCGGCTTCACGCCTTTCTTGAGGGCGGCAGCGTAGGATTCGCGGGCCTTGTCCCACTGGGGCGGGTCCCAGGTGGCGTAGAGGACGGCAAGATTGAAGTGAGCCTCGCCATGGTTCGGATCGATGGCGAGGGCGGTTTTGAATTCGCGCTCTGCCCGCTCCATGAGGCTGAGCTTGGTGGCGATGATGCCGAGGTAGTGGCGGGCGCTGGCATTTTGGGGGCTCTTATCGAGGCTCTTTTCCAAGAAGGTCATGCTGACCTTCCAGCGCTCCTGCTTGAAGTAGGTGACGGCCATGGCGTAGGCGGCGTTGGCGTTGTCGGCGTCGTAGGCGAGGGCTTTCTGAAGGGCGGCCTCGGACTCGGCGAACTTGCCAGCGCGCTGCTGGGTCATGCCGAGGCCGATGAGGGCGTCCATGTTCTTCGGCTCGGTGCGGAGGGCGTCTTCGTAAATTTTGGCAGCGGTGGTGAAGTCACGGTTGTTGTAGGCCTCGCTGGCGCGGATGAGGAGGGTAGTGATGGACCCTGGGGCGGGCATGGGGCCACCCTGGGCGGGGGTGGCGCTGGCGGCGATGAGGGTGGCCTGCACGCCGTTGGTGCCGATGAGTTCCTTGGCGGCGGGGTCTTTGAAAAGCTTTTCCTCCTCGGGGCTGAGGGTCATGCGGGTGTTTTTGAGCTCTTCGACCTGCTTGAGCAGATCGGTGGAGGCGTTCTCCATCTTGGAGAGCTGGGCGATGATGAGGTCCTTGGCCTGCTGCTGGCGGTTTTGCAGGCGGAGCTGGCGCATGATGATGTTGCGCAGCATCTCGTTTTCCTGGGTGATGAGGGCGTTGGGTTCATTCGCGCCTGCGGCACCGGCGGGCATCTCTTTGAGTTCTTTGAGCTGGCGGGTGAGGTCGGCGACCTGGGTCTGATAGGTGGCGCTTTCCTGACGGAGGGCGGTGAGCTGGCCCTGGAGGGTGGTGACCTCGCCGCGGAGCTTGGTGATCTCCTCGTCCTTGCGGGTGACATCCGCTTTGAGAGTCTCGACCTGCTTCTGGGTGGCGGTAAGTTCTTTTTGCAGGCGCTCGTTTTCGGCGATGAGCTTCTTCATGTCACCGCTGGCGGTTTTCTTTTTGAGCAAATCGACGTCGGCCTGGAGGCCGAGTGCCTTGGCAGAGGCTGCGTCACGTTCCTTGACCGCGACGTCGCGAGCCTTCACGGCATCGTCACGCTCTTTGACGAGCTTTTCGCGCTCGGCGTCGATCTTGGACTTCTCCTGGTTCACAGCGGTCAGGCTGTCCGTGGCGGTCTTGAGCCGGGCAGAGGCATCGGCGGCGGTCCTTTCCGCGGCGGCGAGCCTGCCGGCGTTTTTGGCGAGCTCGGCCTCGACGGCGGCTTTTTGCTGCTTGAGCTCATCGAGCTGGCTGGCGGCGGCCCGGCCTGCCTCGACGTCTTTTTGCATGCCAAGGATGGCCTGCTCGAGGGCAACGGCTTTTTTGGTGAGAGCAGCATTTTCA
The DNA here is from genome assembly GCA_046316935.1 of Prosthecobacter sp. Classification (GTDB taxonomy): domain Bacteria; phylum Verrucomicrobiota; class Verrucomicrobiia; order Verrucomicrobiales; family Verrucomicrobiaceae; genus Prosthecobacter. The sequence goes on along the minus strand of JBKCXA010000169.1, from coordinate 5,807 downwards.
CCGCCGACCCGCGTCATCTCACCTGCGGCCCAGTCGTGCCATTCACCCCATTTGTTGAGGTCCACTTCGAGCTGCTTTTTGTCCCGTTCGAGTTCGAGGATTTTGCCGCGCATCTTGCTCTCCCAACCGCGGAGGAGGCCATCGAGGCTGGGAATCTCTCCCACGTCCTGCACGGGACCGCCGATGGGGGCCTGTGGCTGCATGGCGGGTGCGCTGGCCTGAGCCTGGGCCTGCGCCTGGGCGGTGATGCGGGCTTTTTCGAGGTCCATGGCGGCCTGGGAGGCAGCGGTGGCTTTTGCCTGCTGGCCTGCCAGCCGGGCGATGGCGGTGGCGATGGTGCGCTGGCGGTTCGTGCGCGTCTCGACCTCGTAGGTGGGGTAGTTTTTCTCGAGGGTTTCGTAGAGCGCGGCAGCCTCCTGGTATTTGGCGAGGGCGAGATCGAGGTCGCCGCTTTTTTCGAGGCGTCCGGCTTCATTGTAGATGACGAAGCCGTTGAAGTGCAGATCGGATGCTCCGCCGAGGGACTGCGCGAGAGCGCAGGGGGCGGTCAGCAGTCCTGCGAAGGCCAGCAGGAGGGCGAGGAACAATCGGTTCATGACAGGAAAGGGGCTTTTGAGGGCGAGGGGGCGGCGATATTACCGCCTGAGGGGGTTTTTGGCAATGACCTTGGCAAAACGTGGCGTTGAGCGTGGCAAGATCGGCCCGGAGCTTGCTGTCTTTGAAGAGGGATGGTTAATTTACACAAACAATCCGCCTTTTGACCACGCCCCGCCTCTTCCACCCATGACCAAGCTCGCCTTCGTCCTCGACAACGGCCGGGAACTGCATGTTCCCATGGCCGGGGATGCGCCGTTGGGACGCCTGGCGGAGCTCACCGCCGCGGTGAAGGACGCTGAGGAGCTGCACCAGATGCGCGAGCAATCCCTCGATGCTCTGACGAAGGACCACGACCGCATGCAGGTGGCGGTCAAAGCGCTCGATGAGAGGCAGCGCACGCTTTCCGCGGAGGTGAACCGCCTGGAGGCCCGCCTGGCGGAGGCCGGCCAGGAGCTGAACGCGCTGCGGTCCCGTCAGGAGCAGGGGCTGGTGTCGTTGCAGGATGTGACGAGCAAACGGGCTCTCGAGGAGGCGGCGCTCGCCGCGCTTGGCGAGCGGCTTGCTTTGCTTCGCGAGACATCTGGCAAGGATGAGCAGGCCGCGTCTCAGGCGGGCCGCAAACGCGTGGAGGCCGAGCAGGGCCTTGCCGCGGTGAATGACAAGGTCTTCGCGAAGGCGGCGGAGCTGGATGATCTGACGGCCAAGCTCAAAGCCCGCCGCGACGAACTGGCGGAGGTGGAGAAATCCCTGCTGCAACGCCAGTCCGAAAACAAGGAGGCCGCCGCGCAGCGCGGCCGTCTCGAGCGGGAGATGGACCAGCTCCGCGAGCTCATCACGCGGCGGGACACGCACCGCATCGCTTTGGAAAAGCAGGCGCAGGAGCTGGAGGCGAAGATTCTCGCCCACACCCGCAAGCTGGCGGAGGCCGAGCAGCGGCTGCAAAGCGCCACCGCTGCGACGGAGACCACGACGCGGCAGCTCGCCAGCCTCCGGGAGCAGCAGCAAAATGCCGCGCAGACGCTCACCAGCACGCAGACGGATCTTTCGCGTCTCCAGAGCGAGGCCACGACCGCACGCGAGCAGCTAGCCACCGAGCAAAAGGCGCTCGCGGACACGCTGGAGACCGCCATCCAGGCTCGCGGCCGGCTCGATGGTTTGCGTGCCGACATCAGCACACACGAGCAGACGTTCACCCGCCTGCAAAACGAGATCGCACGCGCCACTGAGGAGGAGCGTCAGCTCCGCGGGAAGCGCGAAGCCATCGCCACAGAGCTGGCGGCGATCACGCAACGCATCGAAACCGCCCGCCAGCAGTTCGCGGAATGAAGCACCGCTCTCGAAGCCACGCGGAGCGAGCTCACGACCGCCCGTGACCAGCTTTCCGTGGAGCAAAAAACTCTCGCTGAGGCGCAGGTGAAAAGCACCGAGGCAGTGGAGCGCCTGGGGCTGCTGCGCTCGGATGCCGATGAACAGGAAAAACGCTTTCAGACGCTCCAGCAGCAGATCGAAGCGGTGCGTCGCGAGCACGGCCAGCTCATGGACGAGAGCCATCAGGCCACGCGCACTCTGGTGGAGACCACGCGGAGCATCGAGACGGCCCGCCAGCAGGCCGGCGAGGCCGCTTCCGCCCTGGCGGCCACGCAGCACGAGCTTTCAACCCTGCAATCCCGCCGCGACTCGACGGCGGCGGAGCTGGCGGAGGAGGAAAAACGCCTCGCCTCGCTGCGGGAAGGCGTTTCCAGCACGCAGACCACCCACGCGGACCTGCTTCAGCAAATCGAGCAGCAGCACCAGGAGATCGCCGCACTGCAAAAAACACGCGAGGAGCTTCACGGGCAGGAAAACGCATCTCGCATGACGCTGGACGCGCTGGCCTCGCGGATCAGCGAGACGCAGGGCAGCCTCGAAACGCTCCAGCAAGACGAGCAGGCCAGGCAGCAGCATCTTGAAGAACTAACCCGGCAGATCGAGGACACCGAAAAGCAGCATGCCGAGCGCCAGCAGGCACTCACGACGAAGGCGGCGGAGACGCAGCAAAAAGTCGATGAGCTCGAAAATCGTCATGCCGCGCTCGAAGAATGGCAGCAGCGCATGCAGGACTGCCACAAGCGCCTCGCCGAGCTGCCGCCGGAGACGCTGGAGGCACGCAACCTGCGCAATGAGATCGAAATCGTGATGGCCTCCATGCGCCATCTGCTCTCCAGCAAAGCCCGCGTGGTCTTCCCGCCCTCGGCACCTGCTGCCGTCAGCCCGCCGCCCGCGGCACCAGCTCCTGTCGCGATGCCCGAAGTGCGCACCGGACGCATCACCGGCAGCTTCACCATGCCGGACAAGGCGCTGCGGGAGCAGGACCGCCGCATCGAGGACAAGATCCGCGTCAACGAAGCCCGACTCGAACTCCTCGAAGCCCGCCTCCGTCGTGGCGAGGAGGATGAAAAATGTCAGCGGGAGAAAATTGCCACGCTGAAGCAGCAGCTCGCCGCTCTGGCTCAGGGCGGGAAGTAAGGGGAGGCTGGTTTCAAGTATCGAGATGGCGGAGTTGCCTTGGAACTTGAAACCTGAAACCTGAAACTTGAATCCTATCCCCCGCGCCGTCTCAGCACCGCCACCCAGCGGTCCACGGATTTACCAGGCGCATCGTTGAGCGACCGGCTGGCCTTGTTCCGCTTGTTGCTCACCACTTCCATGCCCAGTGCCTCCAGCGCGCGCAGCGCCAGACGGTGCTCCACATCGAAGTAGCTCGTGATCACCAGCATGCCGTCCGGTCGCAGCTTGGCGATGCCCTGGTCGAAGATTTTCTTCCACAGCTCCTGGCCATGCCAGAAGTTCTGATGGCGGAGGAAGACCATGTTGAACTCATCGCCCAGCTCCTTGTGCTCGCCGATCTTGGTGGCGTCCTCGATCAAAAACTCCGCTGGGAGATGCGAATGCGTCTCGCGTGCCTGGCGGATCTCGCGAATGCGGATGTCCGCGCCCACCATCTCCACCGCGCCGCCCTGCGTGAGATCAGAGCCCACCTGGATGAGCGTCTCCGCCTCGTCGCAGCGTCCGCAGGCCAGGTTCAGGATGCGCATGTCCTTCTGCCCCGGCGCCAGATGGGGCGCTAGAGAGTCATGGAGCAGCGATTGGAGCTTCGCCATGTCCTGCTGGATGGGGTTGAGTATCGGTTCGGGCATGCGCAGCCATTTGAGAGCATGAAATGCTTTGTGAATCAACGGTTTGACGCTGCGCCGTGGAGCAGCTAACGCCGCTGAGCCATGCGCTCCCTACTCCTGCTCCTCACCACCCTCGTCACGCTCGGCACCATCCAGGACGCCTCCGCCCAGGCCCCTGCCGCCAAGCTGCGTGTTGTCACCCGCAACCTTGAGCCCTTCTCCTTTGACAAGGATGGTCGCCGCCTTGGCTTCGCCGCCGAGCTTTGGGACCAGCTCGCCCGCGAGACGGGCAATGAATACGAGATCCACGTGGTGAACTCCGCGCAGGAGATCATCGACGCGGTGAAGAACAAGACGGCCGATGTCGGCGTGGGTGCCATCAGTGTCACCTCGAAGCGTGAGGAGGTCATCGACTTCTCCCAGCCCTTTTATGAATCCGGCTTGCAGGTGCTCGTCGCCGGCGGTGGCGGCAGCTTCGCGGACAACATCCTGCAGATGATCTCCAATCTCTTCAGCCTGGAGCTCATCGGCATGTTCCTCCTGCTCATGGCCACGATGTTCATCATCTCCCACCTCGTCTGGCGCTATGAGCACAAGGTGAACGGGGATCAATGGCCGGAGGATTATAAATCCGGCATCTGGGAGTCCTTTTGGTGGACGCTGAGCACGCTGCTCGTCGGCGGTGCGGACAACAAGGGCCCCGTCGGCGTCGGTGGCCGCATCGTGGCGATCGTGTGGATGCTCCTCAGTATCGTGCTCGTCTCCCTCCTCACCGCGTCCTTCACCACCACGCTCACCATCAACACCCTGAAGGGCGACATCAACGGCCCTGGCGACCTCCCCGGACGCAAGGTGGCCACGGTGAAGGGCAGCACGACCGAGACCTGGCTGAATGCCAAAGGTGCCAAGGTCACGCCTCTCACCGATGTGCCCGCGTGCATCGCCGCGCTGCGCGACGGTCAGGTGCAGGCCGTGGTCTATGACGCCCCCATCCTTCAATATGAGTCCGCCAAGCTGAACGACGAAAAACTGCAAATGGTCGGCCCTGTGTTTGAACGTCAGAACTACGCCTTCGCCCTCCAGCAGGACAGCGCGTTGCGTGAGAAGCTGAACCAGGCCCTTCTCACCATGCACGAGCGTGGCATCGGCATCGAACTGCGCAAAAAATACTTCGGAGAAGAGTGAATCCACCGACTGACTCTGACCGCCATCCGACTCGTCGGGTGGCGGTCTTTTTTGTCATGCGATCAGCTTCTCGATGACCTGCCCGCCGATCTGCGAGAGCTGCTTGAAACGGCCGCCGTGGTAGAAGGTGAGCTTGTTGTCATCAAGACCGAGCATGCGCAGTAGCGTGACGTGCAGATCGCGAACGTGATGCACCTCTTCGATGGCCTCCATGCCGCGGTCGTCGGTGGCGCCGATGCTGTGACCGGCTTTGCAACCGCCGCCGGCCATCCAGATGGTCATCGCTTTCGGATTGTGATCGCGGCCGTAGGCCGTGCCGCCGCGCACGCCATTGTCCGGTGTGCGGCCAAATTCACCACACCACACGATGAGCGTATCATCGAGCAGGCCCCGTTGTTTCAGATCGGTAATGAGCGCGGCGATGGGCTGGTCCACGCCGCGGATGAGATTGCCGTGAGCACGCTCGATGTAGTCGTGGCTGTCCCAAGTGCCGTTGTAGAGCTGCACAAAACGCACGCCCTTCTCGACGAGTTTGCGGGCGAGCAAGCATTTGCGACCAAACGCATCCGTGGCGTCCTTGCCTATGCCGTAGAGCTCTTTGGTCTTCGCGTCCTCTCTTTCGAGATCAATGACCTCCGGCACCTGCATCTGCATGCGAAAGGCCAGTTCGTAATTGTTCATGCGCGCCTTGAGTTCGTCATGCCAGGGATGGTCAGCGGCATGTTTGGCATTCAACTGGCCCAGCAAGTCCAGATTCGCCCGCTGATGATCGGGCGCGATGCCCGGCGGCGGTTGCAAATCGAGGATGGGCGAGCCTTTGGAGCGCAGCGCGGTGCCTTGAAAGTGCGCGGGCAGGTAGCCATTGCCCCA
>JBKCXA010000168.1:0-5660 GCA_046316935.1 Prosthecobacter sp. | reverse complement strand
CTGCGCATCGCGGGCTGCGGGTGCGGCTTGAGAAACGGCTTCAAAGGTCCAGCCGCCGGCTCCGAGCAGCGATTGCAGCTCCGCGAGCATGCGGGCCGTCTCCGCCAGCCAGGCCCAGCCACGCTGCGGCGGCAGCTTGGGAAAGAGCGCGGTGAGTTTTTCAAGGTCCGCCAGCTCCAGCGCCCGGTGCCAGGCGAGGTGCGTTTGCAGCGCCGTGGCGGCTTTCACGCGTTCAGAAGGTGGCATGAGCACCGTCTCCGGCAGGCCCACGTGGGGGATGAAGGCCGCGCCCGTCCGCTGGGCCAGTGCCTCACGCAGCCGCCGTGCCGCCTCGGCATTCGGCACAAGGATCAGCGTATCGGAAAGGTCCAGCGCGGTCGTTTCATCCCAGTCGCGTGTGAGAAAGGCCACCGCCTTTTCGACCACGGGCGCGTCCCAGCCCCAGAGCAGCGTCTGGAGCATCGGCGAGGTCGGGGCGGAGCGGGCGGAAGGCACGCCGCATATCAGAACGGGGAGGCGAAATGGGAAATGAAAAGTTCGACCGGATGCTTTTGGCCCGCTGGGTTGACAAGGCCCCGGCCTGCTTTATCGCCGCGGTGTCATGCGCATCCGCACATTCAAAGGTCTCGTCCCCGCCCCGAAACACGCCGCCGAAGTCGCCGCCGTCCCCTACGACGTGGTGAATCGCGAAGAAGCCGCCGCCCTCGCCAAGGGGAAGCCCCACAGCCTCCTGCATGTGGACCGCGCCGAAATCGATCTCGATCCTGAAGTCGATCCCTACTCCGCCGAGGTCTATGCGAAGGCGAAGGAGAACTTCCTCAAGCTCCAGTCCGCCGGCGTGCTCGTCCGGGAGGCCAAGCCCACCATGTACCTCTACCGCCAGACCATCGCCGGGCACAGCCAGACTGGCCTCGTCACCGTCTGCCACACCGAGGACTACGAGAAGAACGTCATCAAGAAGCACGAAAAGACCCGCCAGGACAAGGAGGACGACCGCACACGCCTCGTGGACACGCTCGACGCGAACACCGGTCCCATCTTCCTCACCTACCGCCAGCGTCCCGCCATCGCCGCGCTCATCCAGGGCGTGCTCGACAATGAAAAACCGATCTACGACATCAACGCGCCCGATGGCGTGCACCATCAGGTCTGGCGTGTCGGTGTCGGCACCTGCGTCTCGCTGACTTCTCTTTTTGAAAGCCAGGTGCCTTGTGCCTACGTGGCCGATGGTCATCACCGCGCCGCCAGCGCCTTCCGCGTGAGCAAGCTGCGCCGCGAGGCCAACAAGGCCCACAACGGCCAGGAAAATTACAACTGGTTCCTCAGCGTGCTCTTCCCCGGCAACGAACTCAAAATCCTGCCTTACAACCGCGCCGTCAAAGACCTCAACTGCCTCGACCGCGAGGAGTTCATCAAGAAGGTGGGCGAGATCTTCACGATGAAGCCCACCACGGTGAAAACGCCCACTCAGCCCGGCCAGTGCTGCATGTATCTCAAGGACCAGTGGTACCTGCTCGAATGGAAGCCCGCGCCCAACGCCAGCCCCATCGACCAGCTCGACGTCAGCATCCTGCAGGACCGCCTGCTCAAGCCCGTCCTCGGCATCGACGACCCGCGCACCAGCAAGCGCATCGATTTCATCGGCGGTATCCGCGGCACCGCCGAGCTGGAGAAGCTCGTAAACGGCAAGGAGCACACCGTGGCCTTCTCCATGTATCCCACCACCGTCGATCAGCTCATGGCCATCAGCGACGTGGATGCCATCATGCCGCCAAAGAGCACCTGGTTTGAACCCAAGCTCCGCTCCGGTCTTTTCATCCACACGCTGGAGGGGTGAGGCAATTAACGGGCGGTAAGAACATGATGGGTAAGAAAACTTTCCTGCGATAAACCTTCTTACCGTCCCGCTTCGTTGCGGGCGGGGAACGACGAACGAAGAACCCATGCCGACAGGTTGAAATCCTGCTCCGACGCGAGCGCAAAAAGTGCTGGAGTGTGATGCAGGCATTCCTGTCTGCACGAGCGTCCCCAGCACAGTCTCCTCCCCCAAGGCAGACAAGAATGTCGGCCACACGTTTTTTGCACCCGCGTCCGTTCCACTTTCTGCCGAGGACCAAGGATCAATCGCTCGCCCGGGCACCATCGGAGGCGCCGAGGGTGGGGGCTCGCCAGGCGTAGCGAGGGGTCCAGGGATTGTTTTTGTGCTCCACGACATCGGCGATGAGCTCGCCGAGGACGGGGGTGAATTTGAAGGCGTGGCCGGAATCTCCAGCGGCGACGACGAGGCCGGGGTGCTGCTGATCGTGGGTGATCCAGAAGGCGCCGTCGAAGGTGTCGCCATAGAGGCAGACGCGGTGGGAGTGCACGGGAGCCCCGGCGAGGGCAGGGAAGGTGCGGCTGAGGAAGGCGCGATACTTTTCCTCCTCGCCCGCAGGCATCACGCGAGGCTCGCTGGCCTGCACGCGACGGCCGATGCCATGATTGGCGACCTTGACGAGGCCGTCGGCATTGGCGGGAAAGCCATACCAGCCGGTCCTGGCGATGTCGGCCCCCCAAACGGGAAACTCGGGAGCACGGAAGCGCTCGGGCTGCGAAGGCTGAAAATGAAAAACGGTCTGCGCGGTGGTCCACAGGACGTTTTGCAGGTGGGGCAGCACCTCGGGTGTCCAGGCACCGGCGGCGACCAAGACGATCTCGGAAGCCCACGAGCGACCGTCGGCGCTTTCGATGCCGGTGCAGCGGCCGGCGGTGAAGATGGGTCGCGGAGCTTTCACCTGCTCGACGATCTCGATTCCAGCTTCACGGGCTTCTTGGGCGAGTCTGGCGATGACGCGACCGCTTTCGACCCAACCGCCAACCGGGTTCAAATAGCCTTCGACATATTGATCTGCATTCCAGACGGGATGTTTTTCACGCAGCCTGGCCGAATCGGTGCGGCGCAAGGCATGGCCGAGGCGGCTGAGGTAGTGATAGCTGTCGTGCTCGAAGCCGCCGGGTTGCATCTCGCCTCGCGACATGACGAGGAAGCCGTCCTCGTGATACAAGTCGATGCCCCAGCGGGCGTTCCATGCCTTCCAGCGTGCGAGGCTGAGCAGGCCCATGGCCGTATGCTGCGCATCGGCGGCGTAGTCCATGCGCACGACCTTGCTGATGTCGGTGGAGGCGGCGTCGGGATGGGGAAGGGGACCCTGATCGATGAGGGTGACCTTCCAGCCGCGTGCGCGGAGCTCGAGGGCGGCGGTGAGGCCGAAGCAGCCTCCGCCCAGGATGAGGATGGAGCCGGGTGTCATGTCACGGTTTCGCTTTTTGCTTCTCCCACTCGGCGCGGAAGGCTTTTTCACGATCCTCGACATAGGCGTGATAGCCCGCTGGATCGACAAAGGGATTGGCGGAATTGCGGCCGAGCCGTTTGTGCTTCGCCTCCATGCCGTAGTAGCCGCCATGGGCACCGAGGAAGAGATCGACGGGCAGTGATTTGAGCGTGGCAAAGGTGGCCTCGTAGTCGCTGGCGATGCTGGGATAGGTTGGATTGCCGACCAGGATGTAGCCGGGGTTCACATTCGGGCTGCCGATGATGACGGCGTGGCGTTTTTTGCCGTTGTCATCGACCTGCATGGTCCAGGTGGTGCAGCCGGGTGTGTGGCCGGCGGTTTTGCGGGCGACGAGCACGCTGCCGCCGAGCTTCACCTCATCGCCATCCTTCAATCGGCGGCTCACCTTGGCAGGCGGGAACTGGGTGTAGTCACCTTTGACGATGCGGGCCTTTTTCGCGCCGCCGTTTTCCACCGCGTCGGCATCCTCGGCCATGACGAGGTATTGCGCTCCGGTGGCCTTGAGGATCTCGGCGCTGCCGGCGCAGTGATCGGAGTGCGCATGGCTGATGAGCAGGATCTTGATGTCCTCAAATTTGAAACCGAGGCCCTCGATGCTGGCGCGGATGAGCTGGGGCGATTCTTCGAGGCTGCTGTTGATGAGGATGTGTCCCTCCGGCGTGGTGATGAGATACGACGCGAGGTCCCGCGAGCCGACGTAGTGCAGGTTTCCGGCGATGCGGTGGCCGGGAAAAGGCTCCGTCCAGGCGGACTGGCCGCGGACGAGGCTGGAGCTGAGGGCGATGAGGAATAGAAAGAGCCGGAACATGGGCAAATTTGCCCCGGTTTGCTCACAGGCCCAAGGATTGTTTCACGGCCACAAAGGCGCTGACAGCCTTTTCGAGGTCTTCGCGGCTGTGTGCGGCGCTGATCTGGGTGCGGATGCGTGCTTTGCCCTGCGGGACGACCGGATAGCTGAAGCCGATGACGTAAACACCACGCTCCAGCATGGCATCGGCGAAGCGTGAGGCGAGCGCGGCATCGCCGAGCATGATGGGGACGATGGGATGCTCGCCGGGCAGGAGGTCAAAACCGGCGTCGGTCATGGCCCGGCGGAAGAAGCGGGTGTTTTCCTCCAGGCGGTCGCGGAGCTGGGTGCTCGATTTGAGCAGGCGCAGCGCCTCGAGCGAGGCCCCCGCGATGGAGGGGCAGAGGGTGTTGCTAAAAAGGTAAGGGCGGGAACGCTGGCGGAGCAGTTCGATGATCTCTTTTCGCCCGCTGGTGTAGCCGCCGCTGGCTCCGCCGAGCGCTTTGCCGAGTGTTCCAGTGAGGATGTCGATGCGGCCGAGCACGCCGCTGTGCTCATGCGTGCCGCGACCGGTGCTGCCCATGAAGCCGACGGCATGGGAGTCATCGACCATGACGAGCGCGTCGTGGCGGTCGGCGAGATCGCAAATGGCCTTCAGGGGCGCGATGCTGCCGTCCATGGAGAAGACGCCATCGGTGGCGATGAGCTTGAAGCGTGCTCCGGCCTCCGTGGCGGCGATGAGTTGGGCCTCGAGATCGGCCAGGTCGGCATTTTTGTAGCGATAGCGCCTGGCTTTGCACAGGCGGATGCCGTCGATGATCGAGGCGTGGTTGAGTTCATCACTGATGACGGCGTCCTCGGGGCCGAGAAGGGTCTCAAACAGGCCGCCATTCGCATCGAAGCAGGAGCCGTAGAGGATGGTGTCCTCGGTGCCGAGAAATTCGGTGAGGGAGGCTTCGAGGTCCTGGTGGACCGATTGCGTGCCGCAGATGAAGCGCACGCTGGCCAAGCCATATCCCCAGTGCTCCAGCGCCTCGTGCGCGGCCTGGCGCACTTTCGGGTGCTGGGCGAGGCCGAGGTAGTTGTTGGCGCACAGATTCAGGACGGCGGAGCCACCGTTGGCGCGGACCAGCGTGCCCTGGGGCGTGGTGAGCACTCTTTCTCGCTTGTAGGTGCCGGCGGAGCGGATGGCATCGAGCTGGGTGGCGAGGTGATCTTGGAAGGCAGGGGACATGGCTGGCGGCATACTGGAAGCAATTCCGCTAAAATGGCAAGAGCGTATTCCGGCAAACTGGACATGGGTCCATTATACTGACGGTAAATGGCAAAAAAGAGAACCGCCGGGGAGTTTCCTCCCCGGCGGTCCGGTTTGAACGTGTTGTCAGCTAAACAAGGCTGGTTCCGTTCCGGGCTTCAAGCCCGTGCGGGATTACGAGCCGGCGTCATACTTGACCTGGCCGTTGGCGTTGTCCCAGCTAAGGTAGCTGGCAGCCTTGGTTTCTTCATCGTCGTCGATCGGGCCGGAGGTGAAGACCTTGCCC
>JBKCXA010000167.1:0-3462 GCA_046316935.1 Prosthecobacter sp. | reverse complement strand
CGACAAGCCCGTCGAGATCGCCACGAACATCATCGCCGATTTGAAGAAGCTCGGCGTCCCCGCCCGCCTCGATCTCCACGAAGAAGGCGGCCACGGCGTCGGCAACCTCATCCTCACCCGCGTGAAACACAATTTCCCCGGCGCCCAGTGGCCGAAGGTGCTCGTCGAGTGGCTGGGAAGCCTGGGGAAGAAGTAGCGGTGTCGTTCCCGGATAAGAACATGGACTGCGGCAGCCTGCTGCCGCTTTTCCGAGGCAGCCCTGCTGCCGCGGAAGTCTCCTGATGAACAAAGAACACCCTCCGTTGCCGCCAACGCGAGAGCGCCTTGGCGAAACATCGTCTTGGAACATTCGACGGCCAGCAGGCTGGCCTCCCGAAAGCGGCAGCAGGCTGCCGCAGTCCATGTCATGTCATGTCAGGCCTCGTGGTAAAGCCCATGAACCCGGATTCGACAAAAGAGCCGAGTGAAACGAGACAGACAGCCAAAGGCTGCCCGAAGGGGAGTGAAGCGTATCAATGGGGACAGGAGAATGGATTCGCCGGATTCTTTTGTCCCCATTCTTCTGTCGATTGGGCTCCGCTTGTTTCCTGAGTGGCTGGAACGACAAGGGTGGATGCCCAGAAGGCATCAGCTCCGATGAGCTGGAAACCAAGAGGCTAAGCACTGAATGAGGAGGCACTTCTTCTTCATTATCCGGCGCTTTCACCTCAATCGAAAACCAAAAAATATCTGGACTAATCAGTGTCGCCAAGGGTTTAATGTAGCTGAATACTATTGATCAGATTCTGCGCTTGCTCGCTCTTCCCACACAAATCGACAACACATCATATCGCTATGAAGCCACAAACAACGCAATCACTCGTTAGCACCGCTGACTTGGGTCAGCAGCATGATTCCTTCACGTCGAAGATTCTTCTTGCGAGCAGCGGCGCAAGCCGCTGCGAAGTTTTCAACGTCTGGCACGCTGCCGCCGATAATGTTACAGAGAATGGAGTTGATCGCGAATGGGGCACATTAGTGACCGTTCGAGGTCGCGCCACTGTTCCTGCTCTGTGTAGCTAACTCATGTCGCCGTGTGAAGGCTCTTGTAACCTTTCATCCTACGCCATTTTGTAATTTGGATTGTAGCTACTGTTGGGCTCCTGCCCGCAGTAGCACGGTGCGAATGGACAAATCTGTGGTTGAGGAGACTCTAAAACAAATCCTCCGCAACCGCTCGCTCGACGGAGTGGATTTTCTCTGGCTCACTGGTGAGCCCCTTGTGATGGGTCTCAAGCATTTTGAAGAGGTTGTAGGTATATGTGAACAGATGTCGCCTTTTCAGCAGCCGCCACAGTTCATCATCCAGACTAACGGCACGCTAATTAACCAGGAATGGTGTGACTTTTTTGCTAAACATCGATTTGTTGTAGGCGTGAGCATAGACGGTCCACCTGAGATTCACGATGCTCAGAGACGCACCAAAGGAGGCAAAGGAACTTTTAGTGATGCCCTGAATGGCATAAAACTACTCATTCAAAACAAGATCAAAGGTGGTGCCATTGCTGTCATCACGCGGAACACACTCACGGTTTCTCCAGATGATCTTTTTCATTTCTTCCACAGCCGGGGTATTGCTTGGAGTTATCTAATAGAAGCTCGCATTGGTGAAAACTCTGCATCCACAACTTCCGTCGGCATTGAGGATGCACGCGATATAGAGCGTTACCTTGATCGACTGTTGGAGCTTTGGGCAGAACACCCGGAATCATACATCAGGGATTTTGAGCAGACCGCCAGACGTATTTATGGGGGAAGTCGCCCTGAACATGGTGACGACAATCTTGGATGCCTCGACATTCTGAATGTTGCTGCTGACAGAACTTTTTACTGGGGAAACCCTGAGCTTATGAGCGCGACTACAGGCAAGCTGTCTTCGATCCGCTTCAGCTTAGATTCTACAGATGTCTGGAAGTGCCGTAGCACAGGTGAATTCCGAAACTATCAGAGGCAGGTTCATGCTGGTGTTATCAAATGTCGATCTGAGTGCGAGTTCTATGGAGGGTGTCAAGGAGGCAATCCCGCACACAAATTCTACGAGTTTGGAAGGTTTGACGTTTCTCAGCATGTTAGTTGTCGGCTGAACGATCAGACAGTGCAGCGACTTATGCGGCAGAGACTACTTCGGGGAACGATGCCTGAACTTGTCAAAGGTGAACACGAACTCGCAGGAACTTGAATAGCGGCCAGCTCAAGATTTCTGCACTGAACACGGCCTCAGCACTGTGATTCTAAATTCAGAGGTGCAACTCTGCACTGGCCCTTGCCCGGAGAAGACTCGCTCCCATTCCACGTTTCATGTCCCCACATGAAACCCCTCCTCGCGCTCTTCCTCACCATCTCCGCCGCGAACGCCGCAGAACTCACGCTGCTCGACGCGGGCAAGACGGACTACCAGATCGTTTTGCCGGATGCGGCGCCGACTCCGGCCATCGACGCGAGTCTTCAGCAGACGGCGCGATTGCTCCAGGCGGCGTTTTTGGCGAACAAGGCGGAGATCGCCATTGTGCGGGAAAAGGAGCGGGATGGCTCCAAACCGGCGTTGATGCTCGGGAACACGGTTTTGGCGCGGAAGAGCGGCGTGGAGCTGACGAAGCTGCGGGATTGGAGCTATGTGCAGCGGGTGGTGGGGCGGGATGTGATCCTCGCGGGGAATGATCAGGCCTCGAAGGCGAGGGTGGAGAATGCGCGGAGGCCGAACTGGGATCGCGTGGGCACGGCGAAGGCGGCGGTGGACTTTGCGCGGGAGTTTCTTGGTGTGCGCTTCCTGTATCCTGACCTGCCGGGCTACACGCCGGTGAGCGGCGCGGCGAAGATCGACCTCATGGCGTCGCCCGCGATCGAGTTCCTGCCGATGAAGACGATCACGGTGCCGGACACGCTGAACGTGACGAAGTCGCCACTGCTGCGGGTGAACTCGGCGCATCCGGCGGGCGGTTCGTTTTATGATCTCGCGCACAATCGCTTCCCGCGCGTGGATGAGCAGTTCGGCGGGCATACGTGGGAGCGAGCGGTGCCGGCGGAGTTGTTTGTGGAGCACCCGGAATACTTCGCGCTGATCAGCGGATCGCGTTTGAAGCCGGAGGGCAACGGGCAGTATTGCCTGTCGAACCCCGACGTGCAGGAGCGAATCTACCGTGACCTCGTTTCGCACCTGGAGCGCGGCTTTGACAGCGTGGATCTCGGCCAGCCGGATGGCTTCCGCGAGTGCCAGTGCGAGAAATGCGAGGCGCTCTACGGCACGGGCAAGGACTGGTCGGAGAAGGTCTGGATCTTCAACCGCGAGGTGGCGCAGCGTGTGGAGAAATCGCATCCCGGCGGGCAGATCACGATGATGAGCTACATCCTCACCGCGCAGCCGCCGAAGACGTTTAACCAATTTCCCGCGAACACCTGCATCATGCTCACCGGCACGAACGAGGA
>JBKCXA010000166.1:0-2621 GCA_046316935.1 Prosthecobacter sp. | reverse complement strand
GATGGGAGGTGACACCTACGCCATCGAGGCACGATTCACGAACACCAGCGGTCTGAGCACCGGAGGCAATGTGGTCGTGGCCGGTGTGCCGGTGGGGCGCGTCGAGGGCATCCGCGTGGATGGGACGGATTTCAGCGCCATCGTCACCCTGCGGGTGCTTTCTCACCTGAAACTGCCCACGGACTCGATCGCCTCGATCAAGACCACAGGTCTCATCGGTGACAAATACATCGCCATCGCTCCAGGAGCCGATGAGACGTATTTGAAACCCGGTGACCGTATTGTGGACACGGAGTCCTCCGTCGATCTGGAATCGCTGATCGGGAAAATGGCCTTCGGAAGTGTTGACAAGGGGGCCGAAACGGAGCCACAACAGCCTGTAGCACCTCCCCCATGAATTTACGCGTCTTTTTTGCCTCTCTAATGGCCCTCGCGGCGACCGCCGCCCTTGCTCACGCGGCCACCGCGGAGGCGCAGGCGAAGCTGCAAGGTGCGGTGAACCAGGTGCTCGCCGTGGCAAACAAATCCGGCAGCAAAGCGGCCATCGCCACGAGCGTGCGGCCGCTGCTGCAGCGCTACATCAGCTTTGAAACGATGACCCGCCGTGCTGTGGGGCCAGGATGGAATTCGTTCAACGCGGCACAGAAGTCGCAGGCCACGCAGCTCTTCACGACGCTCGTAATCCGCACCTACAGCAACAAGTTCACTCCCGGTCAGACGCCGCAAATCCAATACCGCGCCGCCACCGAGCCTGCCTCCGGCCGCGTGGATGTTCCGACAACCGTCGTTTACCAGGGGAACCGCTACACCGTGACCTACCGCATGGAGCAGCCCGGCTGGCTGATCACCGATGTGGTGATCGAAGGCGTGAGCATGATCGCGAACTACCGCACTCAGCTCGACTCGGTCTTTAAAAAGGGCGGCGCTGATGCCGTGATCAAATCCCTCGAACAATCCGTATCCAAGCAGCCATGAAATCGCTTCTCGCTCTCAGCCTCACCGCCTGCCTGCTGTCCTCCTGTGCCACGCCGAAGGCTCCACGCGTGAACACGGATCTGGCCGCGGCCAGCACGAAGGCCAAACCCGGTGACAAACCGATGAAAGTGGACGCCCTCGATGACTACGGTGATGCCGCGACGGTGGCCGACCCGCTCGAAAAGCTCAACCGCGCCACCTTCTGGCTGAATGACGGCCTCTACACCGTGCTCTTCCGCCCGCTCTCGAAGGGCTATGAGAAAGTGTTCCCCAAATTCTTCCGCAAGGGCGTGGATAACGTCTTTGAAAACGCCAAGTATCCCGTCCGCGTCGTGAACTGCGCCCTCCAGGGCAAGGGCGAGCGGGCGGGCCTGGAAACAAAGAAGTTTTTCATCAACACGCTCGCCGGAGTCGGCGGCCTCGTGCGTGTCTCCGACAAGATCCCCGACATCGCGGACGTTCCTGCCGAAGATTCCGGGCAGACGCTGGCCAAGTGGGGCATCGGTCACGGGCCTTACATCGTGCTGCCCTTGCTCGGCCCCAGCAGCGCTCGTGAGCTCGTCGGACTGGCTGGCGACTATGCGCTGAACCCGCCGAACTACGGCCTCTACTTCCACGGAACGAATGCCAACCACGACTGGATGCTCATCCCGCCCTCTGCCAACACCTTCCGCTCCATGCCAGAACAGCTCGAGAAGTATGACGCGGCCACGAAGGACGCTGTCGATCCCTACCTCTCTGCTCGCGCCGCCTACATCCAGCAGCGTGACGAGGCGGCGAAGAAGTAAGGCGTTGTCATCGCCCGCTCTCCGGCTAGACTTTTGCCATCGCGGCGGATGATCCGTCGCAGCCTCAACTTTTTAACTATTTCCAGGGATGTTTGATCTTCCGGCGGTGCAAATTGGTTCAGTAACGATGGATGGAGTGGAGCCGGTGTTCATGCTTGGCCCATGCGTCATCGAGAGCGAGGAATTCATCTGGGACATCGCCGAAAAGCTCGATGCGCTCGCACGCCCGCGTGGCTGGCGGTGGATTTTCAAAGCCTCGTATGACAAGGCGAACCGCAGTGCCATCTCCTCCTACCGCGGCATCGGCTGCGAGGAAGGCTGCTCACTGCTGGCGAGAGTCGGCGCCATGTATGGCGTGCCGGTCACCACCGATGTGCACAGTCCCGAGGAAGCCGTGCAGGCCGCCAGATATATCGACCTGCTGCAAATCCCCGCCTTCCTTTGTCGCCAGACTGATCTCATCGTCACCGCTGGCGAGACCGGACGGGCCGTGAATGTCAAAAAAGGCCAGTTCATGGCCCCCTGGGATGTGAAAAACATCGCCGACAAGCTGTCCGCCGCCGGTTGCAAAAACTTCATGTTCACCGAGCGCGGCACCACCTTCGGTTACAACAACCTCGTGGCGGACATGCGCTCGCTCTACTGGATGCGTGAGCTCGGCTACCGCGCCGTGATGGATGCCACGCACAGTGTGCAGCGCCCCGGAGGCCTCGGCACCGCGACTGGAGGCGATGGCAAGCTCGCACCCGTGCTCGCCCGTGCCGCCGTGGCCGCTGGATGCGACGGTGTCTTCATGGAGACCCATCCTGATCCCTCCAAGGCCATGTCAGACGGCCCCAATCAGATCCCGCTCTCGCA
>JBKCXA010000165.1:0-2218 GCA_046316935.1 Prosthecobacter sp. | reverse complement strand
GCAGTGAAACGTCCAGCATGGCGGTGATCGCGATGCGCAGGTCGTTCGTGAGCGGCGCGTCGAGTCTGAAATCGATGCCATAATGTTCATCGAGGGCACCGCGATAGATGAGCGTGCGTTTGGCATCGAGCAGGAAGACCTCGGTGGTCGTCTGCGCGTCGAGAGCGGCGGCGAGGGCTTTTTCTTTGTCGTGGCAGTAGGTGGAGGTGATTTTGGCCTCGGTGAGCTGCGCCTTGATCTCGTCCACCGATTCGCTGGCGAAGGGATTCACGAGGATGAGCGCGATGTTTTGAGCGCGGAGGTCCTTTTCGAGGCGGGCGAGGCTGTGGACGTATTTTTTGCTCACCGGGCAGGTCGCGCTCGTCATGGCGATGACACTGGCTTTGAACTCGCTGAGCTTGTGCGGTGCGCCGTTGAGGTCCGTGAAGCTCAAATCGGCGATCTGGCGGCCGATGCCGAGTTCGGTGGCTTTGAGCACGCGAGGGCCGGAGGTGACGACGGGCACGGCGGTTTCAGTGCGGGCAGGAGTGCCCGCATCACTTTTGGGCTTGAGGGCGTTTTCGATGACTTGCTTGCCTTCTTCCTGCGTGATGCTGCCGTCGTTGTTGAGGTCAAAACGAGCGAAAACGGTCGCCTGCGGCACTTCATCGCGAGTGAGCTTGCCGTCTTTGTTGTTGTCGAGGCGCTGCCAGAGGCGTTTGCCTTGATTGAGGTCCGTGGGCATGCCGGCGGTCGATTCGGAAGTGCCGCCCATCACGCTGCGGGTTTCCTCGAGCGTGATGCTGCCATCGCTGTTGAGGTCGAAGCGCTTGAAGACCGATTCTTGGGGCAGTTCGGCGGGCGTGACCTTGCCGTCCTGGTCGGCATCGTATTTCTGAAAGGCGAGGTCCGCGGCATTTTGCGCGGCCGCGGCGGTGGCGAGAAACAGCAGGAGGGAAGGTTTCATGGGAGCGGAGGCTGAACCCTCGCGATGGCGAGTGGTTGCGAGGTCTAGGTGTGGCGCGGCCGGGATTCATATGACCGCGGGATTAGATTTTTCCGAGTCCCGCTCCTCGCGGCTCACGCCAGGATCTCGGACACCACGCGGGCCTTCGCATTCTCCACCAGCACCTGGTCGGTGCCGTTGCGCTTGTAGCTGAGCTTCTTGGGATCGAGTCCGAAGAGGTGTAGCAGCGTGGCGTGGTAGTCGTAATGATTGACCACGTCTTTGACGGCGTGGTGGCCGAAGTCATCCGTCTCGCCGTGCATGTGGCCGGCTTTGAAGCCGCCACCGGCCACCCACATGCTGAAGCCGTAGGTGTTGTGATCGCGGCCCACGGTTTTGCGGTCCTTCGCTCCGGCACGATTCTGAATGACGGGCAGGCGTCCCATCTCGCCGCCCCAATGAACGACGGTGGTATCGAGCAGGCCGCGTTGCTTCAAATCAGTGACGAGCGCGGCGGCACCTTGATCGACATACAAACAGGCGGCGGGCAGGCCGGTGAGGATGCTGGAGTGGTGATCCCAGGTTTGATTCCCGGTGAAGAGCGACACGAAACGCACGCCACGCTCGACGAGGCGACGGGCGATGAGGCAGCGGGTGCCAAACTCGGCTGCGGCGGGATTGTCGAGGCCGTAGAGCTTCTTCGTGGCGGCGCTTTCTTGAGAGATGTCGAGCGCCTCTTTGGCCGCTGTTTGCATGCGGGCGGCCAGTTCGAAGGACTGGATGCGAGCCTCCAGATCGGCCTCGCCGGGACGAGCTTCGAGGTGTTCGCGATTCAGGCGCTGGACGAAGTTCAGGTAGCGGGCCTGCGCATCGCCTTTGAGGCTCAAAGGAGCGTCGAGATTCGGAATGCGCGGCTCCTTGGGCCGGATGACCGTTCCTTGGAAGAGGCTGGGGAGCCAGCCGTTGCTCCAGTTGTCAACGCCGAGCACGGGAACGCCTCGCGGATCAGTGAGGGCGACGTAAGCGGGCAGATCCTGATTCTCGCTGCCGAGGCCGTAGGTGATCCACGAGCCGAGTGTGGGCCGCCCGCCGGTGACCTGGCCATTCATGAGGGCGTAAATACTCTGGCCGTGATTGTTCACGCCGGTGTGCATCGAGCGGATGAGCGTCATCTCATCGGCGATGCTGCCCATGTAGGGCACGAGGTCGCTCATCTCGATGCCACTCTGGCCGCGTGGCTTGAATTTCCACTGCGGTCCCATCACCTCGCGGCTGGCACCAGCGGCGTCGTCA
>JBKCXA010000164.1:0-2330 GCA_046316935.1 Prosthecobacter sp. | reverse complement strand
GTGAGTTTTCTCCCGGCAGCAGGGCTGCCTAACCTCAAAGCGGCAGCAGGCTGCCGCAGTCCATGTCGTGAGGGTTTTCATCGAAGATAAATGAACTCCTTCAGATTGATGAGAGACTGCGCGAGACTCGTCCACGCTTGGGTCTGCGGGTCATCACTGCTCGTCGCGCTTCGGGCGGATTCGATCGCTTGATTCATCGCATCGCGTTGGGATTGAAGTTGGGCGAGTTGTTGGCGTTGAGGCTCACTCAGAGCTGCCAGGACATCCGACTCACGAATCGTGTTCGCTTCGATGCGGGAGGTTTGGGCGATTTCTTCAGAGGTGAGGGCGCGGTCGTAGATGCGGGCGCGTTCGATGCGGGCGCGGAGGCCTTTGTTGCCGCTGGGGCTGCCGTGGCGGCAGCCGAGGAGGACCTGGCTCCGGTCGGCCTCAAAGGTGGCGCCGGGGGCTTTGCGGTAGGTGCGGCCGTAGGGCTGGCCTTCGCGATAGCCGCGGATGGTGCCATCGGCTTGATACACGACGGCGACATGCACCGGGCGTGTGGCGGCTTCGGTCTCGGCGCTGCCTTCGAAGAGTTCGCTGCGATTGAAGTGGTCGCTTCCGGCGACCCAGTGCGCGGGTGTTTTCTCGGCAAAGACGAGCGAGTCGAACAAGCCGCCATCCTTGTGCTGCACGCTGATGACGCCGCCGCCCTGCTGCTTGAGGTCATCGAGCTGCACCCAGGCTTCGAGGGTCTTCGCGGTTAGCGTTTTTGGCAGCGAGCCGCTTTGAGCCATGGACTTGCCATCGACGATCAATGCGCCGCTTTCGATGCGGGCATTGCCGGTGAGCGTGAGCGGGAGGTTACCGGTGGTGTCGTTGAGGTCTTTGTCGAAGGTCCACTCGGCGAGCGGGGATGGTACAGGTGCGACGGATAGGGCCGATGGGACTGATTTGACGAGCTTTTCGCGTGTGGGGGCCAACAAGGCGCTGATTTGGCGATTGAGCGCGGCGAGTTGGTTTTCTTGTTCGGCTAGTTTTTGGGCTTCTTGGGCCGTTTCGGCTTGGAGAGAGGTCAAGTAGGCCGTGGCTTGCTTCACTTCGTCGTCGGTGGCTTCGCGGGAGAAGGCCTCGCGGAACATCTGGCGGATGCGGAGGTCATCGGGACGGTCTTTGAGGTCGTTGATCGTGCGCAGTGCCCAACTGCGGGCCCAACTGATCACGTTCGGATCGTTGAGAAGCGTGAGCGATTGCGCGGGGACGTTGGTGGCATCGCGCTTGCCGCGGGTGGCGAAGGGCACGGGCGCGTCAAAGGTGGTGAGGAAGGGCGGGAGCGAGTTGCGGATGACTTTGACGTAGATGCTGCGGCGCTCGTCGCCGTTGCCGACGGATTGGCCGTAAAGCGTGCGGTCGAGCTTGCCGGAGAGCGTGACGATGGAATCGCGGATGGCCTCCGCTTCGAGTCGTCGCGTGCTCCAATGGCTGAGAAGCTTGTTCTCGGGGTCCAACTGAGCACTGAGCACTGAGGACTGAGCACTTCGCTGGAAGGTCTTCGAGTTCAGAATATCACGCAGCAGGCTTTTGATGCTGCCGCCGGAGTCGATAAAGCGCTGGGCGAGGAAGTCGAGCAGCGCGGGATGCGTGGGGAGATCGCCGAGTTTGCCGAAGTTATCGACGCTGGCGACGATGCCGCGGCCGAAGACGTGATGCCAGATGCGGTTCACGATCACGCGGGCGGTGAGCGGGTTGTTCTTCATGTCCGCCATGTGCTCGGCGAGCTCGAGGCGGCCGCTTTGCTTCGTGGCGAAGGGCTGAGCATCGAGCGCTTCGAGGAATCGGCGCGAAACGAGCTCCGCAGGCTGCTTGTGATCGCCACGGACGAAGAGTGCGGCGTCCTTGGGATCGGCTTCGATGACGCCGGGCACGCGGGTGGGAAGCGGGAGCTTGGCTTCGAGTTCGCGATAGCGGCGGAGGAGTGGCGTGATGGAATCGGTGGAGAGTTGGTTGGATTGAATGAGGGCATCGAGGGCTTCGGCGTCGGCATCGGAGAGCGTGTTGGCTTGCCAGGCGGCGACGAGCTGGCGAGGCGAGGCTTTCGATGGAGTGGGGTTGGGTGGCGCTTGGCCGTCCTTCGTGATGATGGCGTCGTTCAACGCGAACCAGGAGGGTTCGTCGGCCTTGTATTCCGCGGGCATGTCGGCGGCGGTGGCGAGCTGGAGGAAGATTTCGTCGCCCTTCCAGAATTCGAGGTCGAGGCTGCGCCAGGCGAGTTTTTCGTCTTTGGCGTCCTTGAGTTCGACGGCCTTGTGGATGGTGCCGGTGCGCGGGTAGTTCTGCACGACGTATTTGGC
>JBKCXA010000163.1:0-2875 GCA_046316935.1 Prosthecobacter sp. | reverse complement strand
ATGCCGAAGCGTGGCGAACGCCTCAAGCCCGAGCAAATCACCGCCCTGAAAGCCTGGATCGACGACGGCGCGAATTGGCCGGAGAAGATCGAGAACCTAACGCACTGGAGTTACATCCCGCCCGTGCGTCCGAAAGTGCCTGCGGGTGCGAAGAACCCCGTCGATTCCTTCATTCGAGGAAAACTCACGGCGAACGGCCTCCAGCCCGCGCCTCCAGCCGCAGCGGAAACGCTCATCCGCAGGCTCTCGCTCGATCTCACAGGCCTGCCGCCTTCTCCGTCGGACTTGTCTGACCTTTCCGACTGGTCCGACAAAAAATACGAGGCGCTTGTGGATCGCCTTTTAGCTTCAAAACAGTTCGGCGTGCGTTGGGCACGCCCTTGGCTCGATCTCGCCCGCTATGCGGACTCGCATGGGTTTCAGCGGGATGACCTTCGAGACATCTGGGCCTATCGTGACTGGGTCGTCGATGCGCTGAATGCTAACATGCCTTTCGATCAGGTCACGCTGGAACAGATCGCCGGGGACTTGCTGCCGAATGCCAAGCCCTCGCAGATCATCGCCACCGGTTTTCATCGCTGCACGCCGACGAATGTAGAAGCGGGCACCGAGCCGGAGGAGAGCCGCATCAATCAGGTGATCGACCGCGTGAACACCACCGGTGCCGTGTGGCTCGGCACCACGCTCGAATGCGCCCAGTGCCACAACCACAAATACGATCCCATCACGCAAAAGGACTTCTACAGCCTGCTCGCCTACTACAACAACACCGAGAAGGAAGCCGAGCGTGCCCGCCCGAATGTCCCAGGCTCCATCGCCTTCAACGGCAGCCCTTTCACCCTTCCCGATGCTTCGCGTGATCAGCAGCGTCGCGACCTCACGAAGCAGATCAAAGCTCTCGATAGCCAGATCACCGCGGCGATGAAGAGGCCCGAAAAGGCCGCCCAAGCGCCCTCAGGTCTCGTCGTGCTCAAGCCGGAGGCTTTCATCACCGAAAGCGATGCCGAGACGGAGGCTAAAGCTGATGGCAGCATCCTCCTCACCGGCCCCGTGCCGGACACGGACACCTACACCATCGAGGTCACGATCCCTTCAACCACCACGGGCCTGCTGGTCGAGGCCTTGCTGGATGACAGCATCCCAGGCGGCGGTGGTCCGGGACGTCGAGGCGGCGAGCGTCCGAACTTTGTTGTGAATCGTTTCGTCGCCACGCTCATGCAAGCCGATGGTAAGAGCGAGCCTCTCGCCTTCAAGAGCATTCACACCAGCCACACACAGAAAAACTTTAACCCGCCTGATGCTCTCACCGCGAACACCAACGGCAAAAAAGGCTGGGCCATCAATCCACGCTTCCATGAAGCGCATTGGGCAGCACTCGAGTTTGCCAAACCGGTGGCAGCGAACGCCAAACTCACGCTTCGCATCGAGCAAAACTATGGCCAGCAACTTGTCATCGGCCGCGTGCGCCTCTCCGCCATCAACGGCGATGTGATCGCCAGCCTACCCGAAGCCTTCACGGATGAAAAAGCCGCGTCAAAGCCTGCTGAGGTCGTGAAGCTCGAAAAACAACGCGCTGCGCTCCAAAAGCAGCTGACTGCCTTGAAGCCGCTGAGCACCGAGGTGATGAAAGAACTGCCCCAGCCCCGCATGACGGCCATTTTCAAACGCGGCGTCTATACTGATCCCACCACGCCCGTCACCGCCACCACGCCCGCCATCTTCAAAAAAGCCGCCGCAGGCCCACCAAACCGCCTCACCCTCGCCAAATGGCTCGCCAGCCGCGACAACCCGCTCGCCGCCCGCGTGACTGTGAATCGCTGGTGGGCCGAGCTTTTCGGCCAGGGCATCGTGACCACGCTCGAGGATTTTGGCATCAAAGGCGCCCCGCCGAGCCATCCCGAGCTTCTTGATTGGCTCGCTGTGGAGTTCATGGAGAGCGGCGGGGATATGAAGCATGTGCTCAAGCTCATCGTGATGAGCGAAACGTATCGGCAGTCGTCCGAGAGATCCGAGTCGTCTGACAAGGTGGACCCGGCGAACACCCTTCTTTCCCACTTCCCGCGCTTCCGTCTCGATGCCGAGACCATCCGCGACAACGCCTTGAGCATCGCCGGGCTCATCGACCTCTCGCAAGGCGGCGAGCCGATTCGTCCGCCGCAGCCGGACGGACTGTGGAAGAAGGTCGGCGGGCAGCAATACGACTATCAGGTGAGCTCCGGCACCGCGAAGTATCGTCGCGGACTCTACGTCGTGCTGAAGCGCGGATCGCCGTATCCGAGTTTTGTGAACTTCGATGCAAGCGCCCGCATGGCCTGCGTGGTGCGTCGCAGCCGTTCGAACACACCACTGCAAGCCCTCACACTGCTGAATGATCCCGTCTATGTCGAAGCCGCGAAGCATTTTGCGCTGCGCATCGCCAAGGAATCTCCGAGCAGCGATCTCGATGCGCAGATCGCCCACGCCTTCCGCCTCGCGCTGGCCCGTTCACCTTCGGACAACGAGGCGGAGGTGCTCAAAAACCTGTGGGAAACCCAATTCGCCGCCGCCGAGGCCGATGCGAAAACGACGAAGGAACTCACCGCCGATGTCACCCTGCCCAAAGAGCTTTCCGCCGCGCAGTTTAGCGCCTTTTACTCGCTCGCCACGGCCTTGCTGAACCTCGACGAATGCATCACGAAGCCGTAGGCTCGACACCCGACAAGTGTGGCGGCATGGATGTTTGTAGTTCGGCCTTCAGGCCGTGATTGGACATCCCTGAGCGGGCTAAAGCCCGAACTACGAACAGCCTGTGAAGCGGCTTCAATCGACAAACAGCATCTCATTCCCCGCCAGCAGGGCTTGAGCGTATTGGGACCACGCGGCAGCATCTTTTTCG
>JBKCXA010000162.1:0-7185 GCA_046316935.1 Prosthecobacter sp. | reverse complement strand
GGTGGAGGCCTGGCTGTAGGCCTCCAGCGAGGCGCCGTCCCCCAGGCCGCCCTGATGGCTGGCAATACCGGAAAAGATCGCGCCAAGGCCGAGCAGGATGGCAGTCCACAGCTCGAAAAGCTCATTGGAGGCCTGTTTTTGCTCCGCCGCCTCCTCGGCCGCTTCGAATTTTTCCAAAGCCACCCGGGCATCCACGGCCGCGGCCTCCGCAGCTTTTTCGGCGTCTTCAGCCGCATGCTCGGCTTGCTGTGCGGCCAGTCGCGCCTCGTCGGCGTCCTCCACGGCCATGTTGATCTGCTGCGTTTTTCCTTCGCTCATCGGTCGGCCCTTTTAGGAGACGAGTCCTAAAGAGGCAATCGCAATCTCTGTCATTTCCGCAACGACCGCGGCACCATCTCTTTCCTCCCGCCCTACGCCACGGGTGGAAAGCCGATAGGCTCAAGTGCCAGGCGCGGGAAAGTTCGATGTTGGCGGCCCGTCTTCATGCCCATGAAGCACCTCCTGCTGGCCCTTTCCTCATTCGTCATTCTGCATTCGGCATTTTCGGCGCAGCCGAATATTCTCGTCATCCTCGTGGATGACATGGGATTCAGCGATCTCGGCTGCTACGGCAGCGAGATCCCGACACCGAATCTCGATGCGCTTGCGGCGGGCGGTGTGCGCTTCACGCAGTTTTACAACACGGCGCGGTGCAGCACGACACGCGCCGCGCTGATGACCGGTTTATATCCGCACCAGGCCGGCATGGGCTATCTCGATGGTTTGAAGCTGCCGGAGTCGAAAGGCACGCACGCAAAGCTCGATGACCGCTGTGTGACGATGGCGGAGGTGCTGGGCGCGGCGGGCTATCACACATCCATTGTCGGCAAATGGCATCTCGGGCAGCAAAACGGCACGCCGCCGTGGGAACGCGGTTTCCAGCGCACGGCGACGACGCAATTCGGCGAGCTCTATTTCCCCAAAGAACGCAGCAAAGACGCCTGCAAATGGGTTTACCTCGATGGGCGCAAGGTCGCGGCGGACTCGCCGGAGGTCGGTGAAGGCGAGTGGTATTCCACCTTCATGTTCACCGACTGGGCGCTGAAATTCCTCGATGATGCGAATGCGAGCGGAAAGCCCTTCTTCCAATACTTCGCCCATGGTGCGCCGCATTTCCCGCTGAAGGCCCCGCAGGACGTGATCGCGAAGTATCGCGGGAAATACAAGGTCGGCTGGGACAAGCTGCGCGAGGCCCGACATAAAAAACAGATCGAACTCGGCATCGTCGATGCGAAATGGCCGCTCAGCCCGCGTCCGGCGGATGTGCCCGCGTGGGACTCGCTCAGCGAGGAGGACAAGGATCGCTACGATCACCTCATGGCCATCTACGCGGCCATGCTCGACTGCGTGGATCAAAGCGTGGGCCGCATGATCGCCGGGCTGAAAGAGCGCGGCCTGTATGAGAACACGCTCATCCTTTTCATGAGCGACAACGGCGGCAATGCCGAGGGTGGCCCGCGCGGCATCACGCAGGGTGAAGTGCTCGGCGGCCCGGACAGCAGCGTCTTTCTCGGCATGACCTGGGCCACACTGAACAACACGCCCTTTCGTCGGTATAAGCACTTCACGCACGAAGGCGGCATCAGCTCACCGCTCATCGCGCACTGGCCGGCTGGGATGAAGACAGTGGGACAGGGAGACAATCCGATGGGGAGACTGGTGCATGTGCCGACACACCTCATCGACATCATGGCGACCGCGTGTGATGTCAGCGGCGCGGCTTATCCATCTGAGTTCAAAGGTCATCGCATCATTCCGATGCAGGGCTTGAGTCTGCTGCCACTCCTTGTCCCCTCTTCTCCGAGTCTCCCTGTCTCCTTGTCCCCCCGTCTTCTGTTCTGGATGCACGAGGGCAACCGTGCCGTGCGCACCGGGCCGTGGAAGCTCGTGAAGAAGTTCAAAGGCCCGTGGGAGCTCTACAACATCGACGAAGACCGCACCGAGCAGCACGACATCATCACGAAATTCCCCGCAATGAGCCAGCACCTCATCCGCCAATGGGAAGACTGGGCCGCCACGACCTTCGTCGATGAATGGATCGGCGACGTCCGCAACGACTGGGGCGAGGAACACCGCCGCGAAGGCGAGGCGAAAAAGAAAGGTGGCAAAGCTGGCCCCAAATGAGCAAGAAAATGCGCGGCTCCACACGATGATCCTTGTGGATGATAATGAGACGGACTGAATCACGTCTTGGAAATCATGCGCCGCTGCCTGCTTTTTCTGATCTTCCTTTCCATCTGTCACGCCCAGGACTGGCCGCGGTGGCGTGGGCCCACGGCGGATGGGCGATGGAATCCGCCGGGCCTGCCAGCGGACTTCGCGAGCCGTGAACCGCAGCGGCTGTGGAAAGCGGACATCGGCGCGGGGTTTGGCGGTGTGACGGTGAGTGATGGTCGCGTCTATGTGATGGACCGGCAGAAGTCGCCGAAGGAAGTGGAACGCGTGCTGTGCTTTGACGCGACGAGCGGCAAGCTGCTCTGGCAGCACGAGTGGGAGGTGAGCTACGGCGGGATGGATTACGGCACGGGGCCGCGTGCCTCGGTGAATGTGAGCGAGGGCCGAGCGTATGCGCTTGGAGCCACAGGCATGGCGTTGTGCCTCGATGCGGTGAGCGGGAAGGTGCTGTGGGAGGTGAACACGGTGGAGACCTTTGGCGCGAAGGTGCCGACATGGGGCTTTGCAGCCTCGCCAGTGCTCGATGGCGGTCGCGTGCTGCTGCATGTGGGCGCGAAGAAGGGCAGCGTGATCGCTCTCGATGCAAAAACAGGCGCGGAAGCATGGCGCGGCGGTCCTGATCCGGCGGGGTATTGCACGCCTGAGATCATCACGCATGATGGCGAGCGGCAGCTCATCGCGTGGGGGCCGGAAAACATCCAAAGTTTGAACCCGGATAGCGGCGCGGTGCTTTGGACCTATCCTTACAAGATCACTTACGGCGTGAGCATTGCCCAGCCACTCCACCACGACGGCGTTTTGATGGTCTCCGGCTACTGGCATGGCACGAAGGCACTGCGTCCCGATGCGGGCGGTGCGAAGCTGCTATGGGAAAACGAAACGGACATCTGCGGCCTGATGTCCGCGCCGCTCTTCAAAGATGGCGTGGTTTACCTGCTCGATAAAAACCGCGGCCTGCAAGCCTTTGAGCTGAAGACCGGCAAGATCCTCTGGAGCGATGAAAACACGCTCACGCCGAAGGACCGCAATCCACAGATGAGCTTCGTGTGGATGGATGAAGCGAACAACCTCGCCGCGCTGCTCAATGCGAGCGGCGAGCTCGTCTATGTGAAGCTCACGCCGGAAAAACGCGAGGAAGTGGCCCGCTGGCAGATCATCGGCAAAACGTGGGCGCATCCGGCTTTCGCGGGCCCGATGCTCATCGCGAGGGACGACAAGGTGTTGGTGGCTTGGAGGCTTTGGTGATCTTCACCGTCCCTCAAACCGGTCACGACCCTTCGCGAGGGTTTCGATCTTTCGATCGGCGATGCTGCGCTTGAGCATCCAGAAGCCGCAATCGGGATGAATGAACTTCACGCGGCCGGTGCCGAGCTTCTTTTCGGCGGCTTCGATGCGGCGGGCGATCTCGTCGGCGGATTCGATGTGGTTCACCTTGATGTCCACGACGCCGAGACCGACGCCGATTTTCGGATCGAGGTCCTTCAAAGCATCGAGATCGGCCGGCGGACGATGGGCGAGTTCGAGCACGAGGTGGTCGGCATGCAGCGAGTTCAAAAAATGGATCAGCGCGGCCCATTCGCCTTTTTGGATGGTCTGGCCGCCGTAGTTGCCGAAGCAGAAGTGGACGGCTTTGCGGCCTTTGAAGGCATCGAGCACGCGATTGATGCCCGCAGCGGCGATGGGAGCATCGGCGGGATTGCCGGGGATGTTGGCTTCATCGACTTGAACGCAGTCGCATTGCAAATCGGCGACCTGGGCGGCCAAAGCATCGGCGATGGCCATGTTCAGCGCGGCAAAGTCGTGGTAGTGCGTGTCCAGCAGCGTGCGGGCGAGCATGTAGGGGCTGGTGAGCGTGAACTTGAACGCCCCACCGGCCACCTTCGCGGCACGGGCGCAGTCTTCGGGCAGATTCAAAACGCCCTCGGTGATCGGGCCACGCACCACCGCGGCCGGTTTGCTGCGAAAGGCCATCTCGTGCTTGGCTCGAAACGCCGCCGTGTCCGCCCGGCCCACGCGACTGTCGATGCCGCCGAGCTTGTGGACGAAGTATTCGATCATGCCGTTCGTGTCCGGATGATTCACATCGAAGCGGTAAAGCTCGCCATCGGTGGGCAGATCGATGCCGGCCTGGCGTTGCGTGTCGAAGACGACGCGCGTGGCATCGGTGACGGCCTGCTCGCTGGGCAGGGCGGCGAGCCATTCGGGGACGGGATAGGAGCCGACGGTGGTGGTCTGGATCATGGCCCGGTATCAACGCGGCGGTTGGCAGCGAGAAGCGGCAGGGTTTGATTGTCCAAAGACAGGGATGATTCGGCCATGCGAGCATGCTCGGCACTTGCATGGCGGTGGAAACGGCGTTTTCACTGCCCGCCATGTCCCATTCCGCCCCCGCGCCCACGCAGATCGACCTGAACCGCCTCGGAGAGCCCGTTTACCGCGGCTCCGTGCAGAACCTCTACGCCACGCCGGATCATCCCGGCTTTGTCGTGTGCGAGACGACGGAGGCCGGCTCGGTCTTCGACGTGGGTTCGATCTTTAAAATCGAGGGCAATGACCTCAACCGCGCCATCTTCCGCCACGCGATGTATTCCCGCCTCGCCCAGCCGGAGACGTGGAAACGCGTCAAAGCGGCCATCGAGGCCTCGTCGATGGCGCCGCAGCTTCGCGAAGAGCTGCTTACGGGTCCGTTTGAGCGCATGCTGGAGCAGGGCGCGGTGACGCATCATCTCGGGATGCTCGACGCTGTCACCGGCGCGGTCGTTTGCGAGGGCATGCCGGCAAACCCGAGCTGCTTCAATGTGGTGCGCCGCTTCCCCGTGATGCATCCGCCGCAGCGCCAGCTCCTCGGCACCTTCGTGTTCGACTACGCCCAGTTCCATCAGAGCAGCAGCTACGTGGTGCCGCTGGAGTACATCGTGCGCTTTGGCGTGACGAGCGGGTCTTCCATCTTCAAAAAATACCAAAGCCTCGGTGATGCCGCGAAGCGTGCCTACGAGCAGGAGATGGGCCTTACGAAGCCGATGAAGGTCTGGGAGATGCTGGAGCGCCCCGTTTATGACCTCACGAGCAAATACGAGCCCGAAGATAGGGCCGTGAGTAAACAAGAAGCCCTCATCATGAGCGGCCTCAGCAGCCAGGACTTCCTCGATACGATCAAGATGTCCATCCTCGGCGGCTGGGCCGTTCGCGAGCTGCTGGAGACCGCCGGGTTGCTGCTGTGGGATCTGAAATGGGAATTCGCCGTGGATGGCGAGGACCTGCTCTTCGTCGATACCATCGACGCCGACTCCTTCCGCGGCACCTCCTTCGTCGAGGTCGAGGGCCGCAAGCTCGTGGTCCACTTCAACAAGCAGGCCATGCGGGATTACTACCGCCTCGTCGAGCCCGAGTGGTTCGCCGGCATCAACGACGCGAAGCAGCACGCGCAGAAGATCGGCCAGCCATTCAAGCAGGTGCTCCGCGAGGGCCAGGCCACCGGCAAATGGCCCGCCACGCCGGTCGTCGATCCCGCCTTCCTCGATCTCCAGGCCCGCAAGACCGCGCTCATCCGCGAGCATGTGCTCGCCGCGCGGCCCGCCGCCGCCATCCGCGCCGACCTTGAGGCTGCCGGAGCCGCCGAGGTGGAGTTTTACCGCTCCAAAGGCCTCGTAAAGGCGCTGCTCGACATGAACGCGGTGGCGTGAAGCGCTTTGAATGAGCGTCCGCGCATGATGCGCGCGGTGTGTTTTACATCTTGACCAACGCCGCTGCGCTCGTGCATCCTCGCTGCCGTTTCCTCCCCGGATGAATCTTCGTGAACAACTCCGCAATCTGCTACCTGATCTCCTTCCGGATGATCCGGCGGATGCCATCAAGGGCACGGAGCTCATCCGCCTCGTGCGCCTGCGCCTGGGAGATGGTTACAGCGATGCCACGCTTCGCTATCACTTCTCGATCCTCAGCTACGATCCCACCTCGCCCATCGCGAAGGTCGATCAAGGTCAGGGCTACTATCAGCGGCAAAAGAAGCTCTCCGGCTCGAACGGCGTCGTGAGGCAAAGCTTCTTCGACGATGCCAGCGAGGGTGATCAGGCCTGGTCACGTTATCTGCGGCTCGTGGCCATTTATGAGCGTCTGTGCCTGCTTCGAGGCCACTATCCATTTTTGCTGAACCGCACCAGCAGCGGTGCGCCAAGCATGGAAGGCGAATGGGATGTGCCTGACCTCGTGATGGCTGAGTGGGATCTCGATCCCGCGGCCGAGGATGGCGCCCGTTTCGACGAAAGCATGCTGAACCTGCGCCGCCATCTCGGTGGACCGGAGGTGGGTCTCTCCGGCGTGCGTCTTCAGCTGGGTGTGACGCTCGACACCTTCAGCGCGGATTTCTTCCAGGCACTCAGCGCCACACGGTGGACGCTGCAAAGCGAGCTCGTCATCGCCGAACCACTGCCCGATGAGGCGCTGGTCGATGCGCTGCGCAGTCTCGGGCATCAATTCGGCGTCGGCATCAGCACGCTCGGTATTCCGCTGAGCCAGCTCGATGCGCTGCCCTCCGCGAAGGACATCCGCGCGATGACCTCCGGCGAGTTCGAGCACGTTCACAACCGTCTTCACGTCCAGAAGATCACCATCGCCAGCCCGCGTCATGCGATCGACTGGCCTGCACTCTCCGCGCTGCGCAAAAAGCACGAACCCGTCGCCGACATGGTGCGCTGGCTGTCCGACTGTCTCGCGAAACGCCAGCCCGAATGGGCCGGTGGCATGGTGAGGTAAGAGGCTCAGCTTTTGAGCACGTCGGTGACGGCCTGGAGGATCGTCTCGACCTCCGCCAGCCTTCCCACGCCTTCGTAGCCGCAAGCGAGCATGCCTTCGGCGGGCTCCACGAATTGAGCGCCGTAGCCGCGGAGGGTTTCGACATTCTTCAACGTGGCGGGATGCTGCCACATTTTGCCGTTCATGGCCGGGGCGATCAAAATCGGGGCTCGCGTGGCG
>JBKCXA010000161.1:0-2268 GCA_046316935.1 Prosthecobacter sp. | reverse complement strand
CGACAGCCCTCGAAACATCCGAAGAGCCTCCTCCATGACCGCATGCTTTGACAGCGGCTCGCGATCCCCATAGACGAGGGTATCTGCTCCGTGCACGAGATGGCCTGGGCGTATGTTGGAAGCCGCGAGAGCCTTTCGCCGGGCATTTTCCACCGTGAGCTGTTCAGGCGTCAGGGAGGCATCGTGGGCCTCCTCGACATCGGTGGAGAGGATTTCAAAGGGAATGCCCGCTTCGCGGAGCAGATCCGCCCGGCGTGGTGACGCGGAGGCGAGCACGAGATCGCGTGAGGTGCTCACGCGTTGCGTTTTTCGATGGCGGCCACGTCATCCTGGCGGATCACGCCATCACGCTTTTCAAAGGTGCGGTAGCGGTAATAACCGGTGCTTTCTTGAAGGAGGGGTTTGCCATTGCACAAGACCTCACGGCCGTCTCGGGTTTTGATGCAGTAGGCGCCCGGGGCGGAATTCATATCCGGGATGGCGCAGGATGCGGTCATCATCAGCGCGGCGATGGTGGCAAATCGTGGCAGGAGCTTCATGGGAACTGGCAGGTTCAAAACGGCCGCTTTGAGACGGCCCTTTCCAATACGATGTTCATCTCAGGGTGGTTTTTCAAGCAACGAGATGTTTGATCCTCCGCCCGGCCTTTTTACCCTAGTGACCGCATGACTGACTCTCCCCCTGCCATTGGCATCATCGGCGGCTCCGGCCTCTACGACCTCGACGGATTCTCCAACCGTGAGGAGATCAGCGTCGCCACGCCCTTTGGCCCGCCAAGTGACACTCTCATCGCGGGCGATTTCGCCGGGCGGCGGGTCGTTTTCCTGCCCAGGCATGGCAAAGGGCACCGCATCCTGCCCACCGAACTGAATCACCGGGCCAATATCTGGGCGCTGCGCAGCCTGAACGTGCGCTGGATCATCGCCGTGACCGCGGTGGGCAGCCTGCAGGAGCAATACCATCCGCGTGATGTGCTGCTGCCAGACCAGTTTTTCGACCGCACGAGCCGCCGCGAGCATCACACCTTCTTTGGTCGCGGCATTGTGGCCCATGTGGCCTTTGGCGATCCGATTTCGGCGGGCCTGCGCACGCTTTTGCATGAGGAAAGCCAGGCCCTGGGCCTCCGCGTACACAACGGTGGCACCTATGTGTGCATGGACGGGCCGGCCTTTTCCACGCGGGCGGAGTCCAACGCGAACCGCCAGCTCGGCTTCGATGTCATCGGCATGACGAACCTCCCGGAGGCCAAGCTCGCCCGCGAGGCGGAGATCGCCCTCGCCACGCTGGCCATGATCACGGATTACGATTGCTGGAAGGTCGAGGAGGAGGCCGTGACCGCCGAATCCGTCATCGCCCACCTCCACGCGAACGTCTCCGCCGCGAAATCCATCCTCGCCCGTGTGATCCCGCGAATTCCCGCCGTGCCGGACGCCCCCGAGCACCGCGCCCTCGACACGGCGATCATGACGGACCGCTCCCTCTGGCCATCGAGCACCGTCGAGGAGCTCCTGCCCATCCTGAGCCGCTTCATTTGACACGCTGAAGCCTCGCGCCTAGTATCGGCTCTTTCTCCTTCGAAAAAGGAAACGGCGAGGTAGCAAAGTGGTAATGCACTGGTCTGCAAAACCGGTATGCGCGGGTTCAATTCCCGCCCTCGCCTCCACCTTGTAAAATCAAGGTTTCACGTCGCCAAATGGGCAAAGTAAGAACAAAAGTAAGAACATGTTCGACCACTTCTGACGATGTTTAGCAACATCTGGCTCTCGATTCCGCATTGTCTTCTCGGCTGCTTCAAGGAGGCATCGACTCAAAAAGTGTCCGCCAGTTGCATTAGTAAACGCCACGAATAGATTATCTCCGTTCGCTGCTTGCAGTGGACCTGGGCGTTACTGCCCTTCCATCGAAAGGCTTCTGGAGATGGATTTTCACCCCCCAAGGAAAATCCATGCACACATACCACCAAGAAAGCCAATCAGAAAATCCAGTCCCTCTCCACGACGAAATCACGAATGAGGGCGCACCGAAACTGTCAGCGGATGTGCCCCAGAATGCTTCTGCTACAGTTCCGGACGACCCGGACGACTCGGGAGTAAAAGTCGAGACGGACCCGATCGTGGCAGAACACGGTCCACTTCTCTTCATCGAAGAAAACAAGATCAGCCTCAACCTGCCAGCGTTGGCAGCCAAATATGCGCAGTCCGAGTTGGCAGCATATTCTGCCACGCAGGGCAGTCACTACCGCGGGTCAAAGACGGAAGGGATTTGGAT
>JBKCXA010000160.1:0-4118 GCA_046316935.1 Prosthecobacter sp. | reverse complement strand
GAACAAAAGGGACGCGGAGCATGGTGACAATACGAAGGAGGCGGCGGCGGCCTTGTGGCGTGTAGAGGTACTTTCCTGTCATTCGTCTGGGAAGAGGCTTGGAGGCTTGGCGGGGACCTGCTCATCGACTTTAGCAGGAACGTCCGCCGGGAATGCCGATGGGCCTTTTCGTTGCCACCATTGCCAGCCAACGACGATAAGCAGGATGGCGGTGAAGAGTCGGATGCTGCCTGGGCTGGACATTTGCCACGAGAACCATCACACGCACGGAAACGCAAGCCGCGGCTTGTCGGCGCAGCGGTTTGCGCTGACATAAAGGCATGGACGCACTCACCGCCTCTGCCGAAAACCATCTTGCCGAAGCTTTGCGCCTCTTGCGAGGCCTGGTGGAGATCAATAGCTTCACCGCGAATGCCGCAGGGGTGAATCTCGTGGCCGAAAAGACGGCGGAGAGGTTTGCGGAGCTGGGCTTCGAAGCGGAGTTCTCGCCGTGTGCCACCGAAGGAACGGGCAACCATGTCTTTCTGCGCCGTCGCGGCTCGGGTGGCGATCCTGTCGTGCTCGTCACGCATTCGGACACGGTATTTCCGGCCGAGGAGGAGGCGAAAAACGATTTCCACTGGGATGAGCGTCCTGCGGAAGGTCGCATCTACGGCCCCGGTGTGATCGACAACAAAGGCGGCACGCTTCTCATTTGGATGATCCTGCGCCTGCTGAAGGAAAAGAGGCCGGAGGTGTTTGAACGCACGCACTGGCTGATCGCCTCCAACGCCGCGGAGGAGATCACCGGCGCGGATTTTGCCGAGCAGACGGCGAAACGCTGCGGTGGAAAGGCGAAGGCTGTTTTGGTCTTTGAGGGCGGCCCGGTGGATGAGCGTGGCTGGCACCTCGTCAGCTCGCGCCACGGTCGCCGCACCTGGACGCTGCGGGTGGAAGGCCGGGCGGCGCATGCGGGCTCGCAGCATGGTGCGGGCATCAATGCCATTGATGCGCTGGCTTTGGCTCTGCCAGCCATCGCCGCATGGACGAATGCCGCCGAGGAACGCACGGTGAACATCGGCCACATCGCCGGTGGCACGGTGGTGAACCGCGTGCCGCATGAAGCGATGGCCGAATGGGAATGCCGTGCGGTATCTCCAGCGGCGCTGGCGGCAGCGGATGCGTTTTTTGCCAGCCTGAGCGGTCAAGCGGCAAATGGAGCCACCCTCACATCAGAGCGCACCGGGCACACAGCGGCCTGGCCGGGAGGTGAGGAGGTGCAGGCCTTGTTTGCGCACTGGAAAGCCGCCGCAGCTCAAATCGGACTCACCGCCATCTCCGTGCCTCGCGGTGGCCTGAGCGATGCCAATCACCTGTGGCAACTCGGCCCCACGCTGGATGGCTTGGGTCCTTGGGGAGCGAATGCCCATTGCTCCGAACGCAGCGCGGATGGCTCGAAGCTGCCGGAATACCTTCAGGTATCCTCGCTGGTGCCAAAGGCGGTCATGAATGTGCTGGCGCTGGAGAAGATGCTACGAGCGTGAGGTTTTTTTAAACTCTTCCTCCTACTCCTACTCTTACTCCTCCTCTCGGAAGAGTTGCCAAGAGACGCTCGACGGGGGAGGAAGAGTAAGAGTAGGAGGAAGAGGAGGATTGAAATGACTCACTCGCCCTTCGTCTTGCGCAGCAACTTGATACCCTCGACGCGCATCGACTTGTCCACAGCCTTGCACATGTCGTAGATGGTGAGGGCGGCGATGCTGACGGCGGTGAGAGCTTCCATCTCGACACCGGTGGGCGCGGTGGTGATGGCGGTGGCGGTGATGCGAATGGCTTTGGCCTGCACGTCAAAATCCACCTGCACCTTGGCGAGCGGGATTTGATGGCAGAGAGGGATGAGGAGCTGGGTCTGCTTCGCCGCTTGAATGCCGGCGATGCGGGCGACGCAGAGCACATCCCCCTTCTTGAGGCCGTTTTCCCGGATGAGGCGGATGGTGGCAGGTTGCAGCACGATTTGACCCGTCGCCACGGCCTCGCGACGCACGGCGGGCTTGGCGGAGACATCAACCATAGAGGCCTGGCCTTGGCTGTCGAGATGGGTGAGCTTGCGTGGCATGGCATTAACCTCCGATGGCGATCATGCGGCGGTTCGGCTGGTAGTTGTGGCGGAAGTCGTGCTCCTTCGGTTTGCGGGCGACGACGCTTCGGAAGAAATCAGCCAGTTCCGCATCGCTGCATCCAGCTCGCAAAACGGCTCGCAGATCGAATTCAAGGTAGCTGCCGAGGCAGGGGCGCAACTTGCCATCGGAGGTGAGGCGGAGCTTGTTGCAGCTCTCGCAGAAGTGCAGATTGGTCATCGCACCGATGAAGCCGATGCGCTGGCCGGTGGCGGGCACGCGATGATACACGGCAGGGCCGTTGGTCTTGAAGTCAGGTTCCTCAATGAGAGGGCCGGTGATTTGCTCGACGAGACGCTTTGCGATGGCCACAGGCAGGAAATTGTCCTCGCTGAGCACCTCCTGCGTGCTCACGGGCATCAGCTCGATGAAGCGCAGCAGAGCGTTCTTTTTCGCCGCATATTCGACAAGCGCGGGCAGCTCACGCTCGGTCTGGTTTTTCATGAGCACGCAGTTCAGCCGGATGGATTCAAAACCCGCGTCGATGGCCGCGTCGATGCCTTCCAGCACACGCGGGAGCAGATCGCGGCTGGTGGTGCGCTGGTAAGCTTCACGGTCGAGCGAATCGAGCGAGACATTGGCCGTGCGGACACCGGCGCGAGCGAGTTTTTCCGCCAGCGTGAGGCCATGATCCATTTTGGCGAGCAGGGTGCCATTGGTGGAGATGCCGACACCTTCGATGCCCGGTATCTTCGTGAGCTCACCGCAAAATTCCGCGATGCCCGGGCGCGTCAGCGGCTCGCCACCGGTCACGCGGATGCGCTTGATGCCGAGCGTGGTGCCGACACGCACCACGCGAACCATTTCCTCGTAAGTCAGCGTCTCGTCCTTCGCAAACCAGGCCTGCTCCTCCTCCGGCATGCAGTAACGGCAGCGCTCGTTGCAGCGGTCCGTGACGGAGACGCGTAGATACGAGATGCGATGGCCGAAGAGGTCTTCCACGAGGTTTTGGGGGAGGGTGAGATGCTAAAGCCCGCCTTGGGAGCCGCATCAAGCCGGGAATTCCGCCACACGCTCTTCCATGAAGCGAAAAAGGGTTGCCCCGGTGGCGGGCCTTCGATAAGCACGCCGCCTGCATGAGCATTGACGGCATCCACCAAAAAGTCATCGAACTCCTCCTCGCCGAGCCCTCCCACGGATCGTGGGGGAAGTATCTGGACATCGGCGCGGGCCGTGGCTCGCTGATTGCCAAGGTGAAATCGAAACTCGCCGTTGAAGCCAGCGCCTGTGACTACACGGACACGCTCATGCAGATCCCCGGCCAGAAGGTGGACATTGCCAATCTGAACCACCAGCCCCTGCCCTACCCTGATGCGACCTTCGATGTGGTGACCGCCACGGAAGTCATCGAGCATTTGGAAGACTTTCGCCAAGTGGTGCGGGAGATCCACCGTGTGCTGAAGCCCGGCGGCGTGTGCATCCTCAGCACGCCGAACATCCTCAACCTCAACTCCCGTCTGCGTTTCCTGTGGTTTGGATTCTGGAACCTCTTCGGCCCGTTGCCCGTGAAGCACAGCGCCCTCTACTCGACCGGCGGCCACATCAATCCCGTCTCGTGGTTCTATGTGGCGCATGCCTTGCTCGATGCCGGCTTCCCCGCCGCCAGCCCGCACATCGACCGCGTCCAGCGCTCCTCCCTGCCGAAGCTCTTGTTCCTCTACCCGCTCATCAAACTCTTCGGCTTCCTCGCCATGCGCCGTGAGCGTGTGCGCTACAAAACACTCGATGAGGCCAATGAGCCACTCGTCAGCGCCATGAACAGCTACGAGATGCTGGTCGGGCGCACGATCATCGCGAAGGCGGTGAAGGACCGCTAAGGCTTGGCTGGATCTTGCTCGCACGCGTCGTGTCGTGGAGAAAAAGTACGCAGGGAGGGGATCGAACCCTCGACCAATTGGTTAAAAGCCAACTGCTCTACAGCTGAGCTACCTGCGCATTCCGGTGAAGGGGCCGCGTATGTAC
>JBKCXA010000159.1:0-9780 GCA_046316935.1 Prosthecobacter sp. | reverse complement strand
AAGCCTGGTGGATCGATGGTTTTGTGGCAGCGGTTGCAGCTTTCGACGTTGCGATGCTTCGCGAGTTGCTCGCGGATGGTGGTGGCACCGCGAATGTCTGGTTCGATGGCTTCGATGTCGGCAGGCGGTTTCGCGGGCGGTGTGCCGAGGATGCGGTCGAGCACCCAGGCACCGCGAATGATGGGCGAGGTGGTGGTGCCGTTGGCGGTGACTTTCAAAATGCTGCCCATCGTGAGCAGGCCGCCGCGATGTGTGCCGGGTGGCAGCGTGACCTTGCGCATGTCCACGCCATCGATGCCGGGGATCTTGTAGTGTTTCGCGAGACGGTCGTTAAGGAAGGTGAAATCGCTCGCGACGAAGTTGGTGATGGGCAGATCATGCTTCAGCACCTCCTCAAAGAAGAGCTTCGTCTCCTTCAGCATCGCCACCTTGAGCATGTTGTCGTATTCAGGGTAGAGAATGCGGTCGGGCAGGGTGTCGTCGATGGCGCGGAGGCTGAGCCACTGGCCGGTGAAGTTTTCGGTGAAGGCTTTAGCTTTTGGATCGGCCAGCAGGCGCTCGACTTGAGTGCGGAGGACTTCTTTGTCCCGGAGTTTGCCCTCGGCGGCGAGTTTGAAGAGCGTTTCGTCCGGCATGCTGCTCCACAGGAAATACGAGAGGCGGCTGGCGAGCGCGAAGTCATCCAGCGGAGCGTCAGCTTTCTCGCGCAGGAACAAGAAGCTCGGCGAAACGAGGATGCTCTTCAGCCCCACCCGCACCGCCTGCTCAAACGTGGCTTTTTGATCGAGACGGGCCTTCACGCGTGCGAGGAAGGGCTTGATGTCATCATTCGTCACGGGGCGGCGGAATGCCTTGCGCGCGAACTCGCGCAGGATGCGCTCTGCATCGATCATCGGCTGTGGGGAAACCACCTCGCGCCAGTCCTTGTCGCTCTCCTTCGGCATGCGCTGGATGCCGAGATCGCCAAACAACGCTTTGTGGCTCGGCGGCGGCCAGGACTCCATCAGCGGGCCTTCGACATCGACGTATTGAATGACAAGACCGGGGCCTTGGTAGTTCTCGGCACCGATTTTCTCCACCTCGGGCGGGAGTGCGGGCAGACCATCTGCGATGATGCGCAGACGGTTCTCCGGCTCGAGTTGCTCGGTGAACTCGATCACAGTCGGCTTGTCCGCCGGCACCGCGAAGTAGTCGATGAGGCGCTCCTCGGTGACTTCCTTGAGCGTGCCCGTGTTGACGTGGAAGTTCACCGGCTTGCCGCCGCTTTGATAGCCGTAGCCGCAGATCTTGAAGCGATACTTGCCGCGAAACGGGCTGCGGAAGTTCCACATCGTGACGCGAATATTCGCCGACTCCCACACCGCGAAGATAGCCACGCCCTCGTCGAGATGCTTGTAAACACTGCCCTGGGCCTTCACCGTGCGCTCCTCCTTCAAATCGAAGCGCTTCTTCACCTGCCAGGGCTCGCCGTGATTCGCGATCGCCTCGTTCAAAACGCGATCCGCCGCGTCGAGGTAGCTGCGCATCAGATAGGACGAGGTGTGCAGCAGCTCCGCGTTGTTGTCGAAACCATTGGTGCCCGTGTCCGGCGGCAGCAGGTCCGCGAGATCCACCTCCACGCCGAGCAGATCGCGCACGGTGTTCTCATACTCCGCGCGATTCAACCGGCGCATGACCACGCGGCCATGCTCTTTCTGATGGGCGAGTTCGGCAGCCGTCACGCCACCGTTGATCCATTGGCTCAATGCTTTGACCTCAGCCACTGGCGGACGCGGCTTGTCCTCCGGCGGCATGTCTCCGGACTCGACCTGATGCAGCACCACCTGCCAGCGTTCGCGCATCTTTTTGTCGGTGAAGTCGGGCGTGAGTTTCGTGATGTCGAACTTGCCCTTGGGCTTGTCGCCGGAATGGCACTTCTCGCAGTGCTCGGCGATGAACGGGGACGTGGGATGCGCATCGGCATGCACAAGTCCCAACGGGAGAAGGGCAAAGGCAGGAAGGATGACACGCCGGGAGAACATGACAGCATCAACGCTTTGAAACCGGCCCGACATACTCCGTGGCGATCACAATGTCGTCGAACCACACGCGATTGGTCTTGGGCGGGTTCGCGATGTTGTTTTGGCGGTAGGCGTTTTCGGTGACGTAGTGGCTGAGCATGAAGTAGCTCACGGCGAGCTCGGGCACGGTGCGCCAGCGGAAGCCTTCGAAGGTGCTTTCGCCGTCTTTGGCGACTTGGAAGCCTTCGCCGGTCCATTTGCCGGTTTTCGTGCCGGGGCCGATGTGCGTGGTGAGTTTGCCATCGAGCCACAAAGCCAGCTCGCCATCGCTTTTTCCGACCTCGTTGCACTTCACCATGATCTCGACGCACTGCCACTGGCCGCAAGGCGGGCCGGGGCGGCCTTCGGGCCAGAGACCATTGCCCCAGAAGCCGCCGTCGGCGCTCTGCTTCATGTCATTCCAATAGGTGTAAAACATCCAGCCGCCGGGTGCGGCGAGCGTGCCGTAGCTGCCATTCGGCTCGATGCGGGCGCTGAAACGTGTGTCGCCCGCCGCGTGCTTGCCTGCGCTGCCTTGCGGCCAGTTCGTGGGCGGGTTGTAGCCGCCGAGGCCGCTGAAATGATGCAGGTAAGGCGCGTCCTCGGCGAACTTCACATAGAAGCGCGAGAAGACGCGAGTCTGAATGGGATCGAGCCGCTTGAACAAATGCCCGCCGGTGTTCTCGCCAAGCGTGGCGGTGACTTGGAGGCATTTCGAGCCCGAACTGGGCACGGGATGCTCGTTCACGATATCGAGCACCTTGCCGTCCTTGTTCTCGATTTCATTCCAACGCGGCTTCAAGGCCTCCAGCGTGCCTTCTTCGAAGTTTTCGACGAGAAGCACCGCAGGATGTTTTTCGATGCCGCCATCACCTGGATGCTTTTGTGAGATGCCGGGGCCTTCGGGCAATGGATCGAGCGCCCAGACAGAGGTGGTGACGAGAAAGCAGAGGGTTTTCATGATTTGGAAGCAGAACGCACTTTCTTCTCCACCTCGACGATCACCAAGGCTGCGAGTGCCACGCCGAGGATGCGCAGCCACACCGTGGCATCGAGTGGTGCGGTGTGGAGGAAGCGATTCATCAACGGCGCATACGTGAAGAGGAGCTGGAGCATGGCGGTGAGGCCGATGCCGAGCCACAGACGCGGGTTGCTGAACCAGCCAATGCTGAAAATGCTGCGCCGAAGGCTGCGGCAGTTGATGAGGTAGGCGCTGGCAACGGCGACGACGGTATTCACCACCGCCGTGCGGCACACGGCGATGCTGGCACCGCTGCTTTGCTCGTAAAAGAACACCCAGTAGCTGCCGGCGAGCATGATCATCGAAACGAGGCCGGTGCGCATGAACATGGCGAGATCAAAGATGGGTGTTTTTTGATCGCGCGGCGGCCTGCGCATGATGTCGGCCTCGGGTGGCTCGAATACGAGCATGAGGCCGAGCAGAATGGCGGTGGTCAGATTCACCCAAAGCAGATGCACGGGCAGCGTCGGCAGTGTGAGGCCGAAGACGACGCTGGTGAGCAAAATGAGCGCGAAACCCACGCTCACCGGCAGCGTCCACACGAGGAACTTGATGAGGTTGTCATACACGCCGCGACCTTCCTCGACGGCGGCGGCGATGGTGGCGAAGTTGTCATCCGTGAGCACCATGCTGGCTGCGCCTTTCGCCACATCGGTGCCGGTGATGCCCATGGCGATGCCGATGTCGGCTTGTTTCAAAGCGGGGCCGTCATTCACGCCGTCGCCGGTCATCGCGAGGATGTGCCCGCGACTTTGCAGAGCCCGCACGAGCCGCAGTTTCTGTTCGGGAGCCACGCGGGCAAAGACGGCGGTGCGGTCGGCGATCTCCGGCAGGTCGGCATCGCTGATTTCGGCCAGTTCACGACCACTGATGGCGGGAGCTGTGTCGGCTCCAGCGATGCCGATCTGCTTCGCGATGGCCTGCGCGGTCACGGCGTGATCTCCGGTGATCATTTTCACGCGAATGCCAGCCGCCTGACACTTCGCCACAGCAGCAATGGCTTCCTCACGCGGCGGATCGATCATGCCCTGCAAGCCGAGGAAGGTCAGGCCCTCGCTCACATGATGATGCTCAAAATCACCGCTGACATGCGAGCCATCGCGACGGCAAAAAGCGATCACCCGCATGCCTTCGGAGGCAAAAGACCTCGCCACTTCACGAATCGCTTCCGCGTCGATGGCGACGAGCTCGCCGCGGGCATCGAGCATGTGCGTGCAGCGATCCAGCAGCCGCTCCAGCGCACCCGCTTTGTAGATGCGGCGGCCTTCCACATGATCGTGCAGCGTGGCGCGGAACATGTGATCGCTTTCAAAAGGGATCATGTCCACGCGGGGGGATCCCGCATGAATCGTGGCATGACGCAGCCCGGCTTTCTCCGCCGCCACGAGCAGCGCTCCCTCGGTGGGATCGCCCGCGATGCTCCAGGTGCCGTCCTTTTCGATGATGGCGGAGTCATTGCAGAGCATTCCGGAATGCAGGCACTCGTGCAGCGCTGGCTTCGATGCAGCATCCATCGTGATTTGGCCCTGATGGATGTCACCACGCGGTTCGTAGCCCGTTCCGCTGACCTCGAAGGTCTCGCCACCGGCGTGGATGCGCTGCACGGTCATTTTGTTCTGCGTGAGCGTGCCCGTTTTGTCGGAGCAAATGACGGTGGTGCAGCCGAGCGTCTCGACGGCGGGCAGCTTGCGGATGATGGCGCGGCGTTTCGCCATGCGGCTGAC
Organism: Prosthecobacter sp.; assembly: GCA_046316935.1. Taxonomy (GTDB): domain Bacteria; phylum Verrucomicrobiota; class Verrucomicrobiia; order Verrucomicrobiales; family Verrucomicrobiaceae; genus Prosthecobacter. The sequence continues at coordinate 4,996 of JBKCXA010000159.1, read as the reverse complement.
ACCGATGGCGAGCACGATGGTGATGGCGGCAGGCAGGCCTTCGGGAATCACGCCCACGGCCAGCGCCACGCTCGCCATGAGCATCTCGATCACGCTGCCGCCTCGCACCAGCACGCCATAGGCAAACAAGGCCGCCGCGAGCGCGAGGATGACCCACAGCAGCACGCCGCTGAAACGCGCGATCTTCCGCGTGAGCGGCGTGGTGAGATCCACCGCCTCCGCGATGAGAAAAGCCACGCGTCCCGTCTCCGTGCGATCTCCTGTGGCCCATACAACGCCGGTGCCACTGCCAGCCGTCACCAACGAACCCGCGTAGGCCATGTTCACGCGATCCGCGAGCACCGTGTCCGCATGCAAAGGGTCCGGCCGCTTGCTTGCAGGCACCGATTCGCCGGTGAGCGAGGATTCGTCGATTTGCAGGCTCTTCGTTTCGAGCAAACGAATGTCCGCCGGCACGCGATCACCACCCGCAAGCATCACAATGTCGCCAGGGACGAGTTCGGTGCTGTTCACACGGATCTTTTTGCCATCACGCCGCACCACGGCCTCCGCGACGACCATTTTCATCAAAGCTTCGAGTGCATTCTCCGCCTTCGACTCCTGCAAAAAGCCGACGATGGCATTCACCACGACCACGATGAAAATCACGCTGGCATCCACCCACTCTCCAAGAAAACCCGTGACCATCGCCGCCGCGATGAGCACGAGCACCAACGGCGCCGTGAACTGCCGCAGCAGCCTCACCCATGCCGAAGTGCCGCCACGCACCTTCACGCGGTTTTCGCCATAACGTCGCAGCCTTTCCGCCGCCTCTGTGCTGGTGAGTCCATGTTCAAAGGAGCCGCCAGTGAGCTTCAAAGCATCACAGGCGGCGAGGTCGTGGGCGGTGGTCGCAGTCAACATGGCTGTCATCCGGGGAAACGACGTTCTCGGCAATCAGCAAACGGATGAGCAGGAAGGGTTGGAGACAGAACGTCACCGCCCCGCAATCGAGCCTCCGCCTGCAACCAGTGATCCAGTTCACGCCCGGCAGGGCAGCCCTCGTTCACATAAAGGAAGTAGGCGCAGGTGGCGATTTCCGCCTCAGTGATCTCCGGCGGCGGCGACGACGCATCGGCCTCCTTGCGTTCACGCGACGACTTGGTGGCACGCGAAGCTTGTTTCTTTGGCTTCGCGGCAGATTTTGGTGCTGTCTTTGCCGCAGTCTTGGCTGCGGGGCTTCTTTTCTTGGCTGTTTTCATGTGGGTTCTGGCGGGTTGACGAGTGTGAAAGGCTTTCCACCCAAGGGAATACACCGGCAGGAGGCTTTAGACTCAACAAGCGCATGCGCAGGCGTGTGATGCGCAAAAATGGCCGCAAGACACGACATTCAGATCAACGAAACAGGCTTGCCGCGTGCCCGTCATTCGCGCATTCATGAGATGCCATGAATGCCCCAACCAATCCTGACCTCTGGCGGAAAGTCCTGGTGCCGACGGACTTTTCCGAATGCGCGTCCACCGCTGTCCATGCCGCAGCCGCGATGCATCGAAAAACAGGTGTCGAAGTCCTCCTGCTGCATGTCACCGAGCCCGCGTATCAGGGTCTGCGCGTACAGACGAGCGACCTGCACGCGCAAATGAAGGCGGAAGCAGAGAAGAGCCTGGCACAGCTGGTAATCGATGTGTTCGGCAAGGGCGTGACCGTTCGCACCCTCGTCAAAGACGGCCGGTCGGCGGAGGTGATCTGCCAGACCGCGGACGAAGCCAAAGTCGATGCCATCCTCATGCCCACCCATGGACACTCCGGCCTCAAACATGCCCTCCTCGGCAGCGTGACGGAGAAGGTAGTGCGCCATGCGCCATGCAGCGTGTTGGTGGTGCGATAACCGCCACGCATTCTTTTGCTCATGCACACGTCGCTTTGGATGCTGCTGGCAGGCGTCGTGCTCGCCTGGTTCGGTGGTGAATTCTTCGTGCGCGGTGGCGTGGGTCTCGCACGCTGGCTGAGATGGCCCTCGGCTGTAATCGGCGTTACCGTTGCCGCGTTTGGCACCTCGTCACCAGAGTTGCTCGTCGCCATCCACGCGGCGCTCGAGGGCGTGCCGGAGATTTCGCTCGGTGACGTGCTCGGCAGCAACGTGGTGAATGTGGCGTTGGTGCTCGCCCTCGTGTTGGCGCTCTCGGGCATGAAAACTGAGGACGACGGCGTGCGGAGGGACTGGCTCATTAGCCTGCTGGTGCCCGGCGTGGTGTATGCGCTGCTCATGGACGGCTGGTTCTCGCGCCTTGATGCCGCGTTCATGCTTTTGGGCTTCTTCGGCTGGCTGATCATCGTCATCCGCCATGCCCGCAGGCACGCCGCCGCCGGGCCGGAAGCCGCGGAGACCGTCTCACCGGCCAAAACCATCTTCACAACGCTGTTCGGCCTCGGCCTGCTCATCGTGGCGGCGCAATTCGTGGTTCATGGTGGCAAAGGCATCGCCCAGGCGCTCGGCTGGTCGCCCTTCATCGTCGGGGCCGTGGTCGTCGCGGCGGCGACGAGCACGCCGGAGCTCGCCACCACCCTCATCGCCCGTGCCCGCGGTCATCACGATGTCGGACTCGGCAACATTCTCGGCAGCAATATTTTCAATGTGCTCTTCATCGCGGCGGTGGCCGCATTGATCCAACCCTACTCGGTGAAAATGCCTGAGATCATGCCAAGCCTCGCCTTTGGCATTGGCACGACGCTTTTGATCCTGCCGGGCCGCGGCGGCCATCTCGGACGCTGGCGCGGTTTTGTCCTGCTGCTGCTTTACGCGGCCTTCGTCACGTTCACGATGCGGCAGGCTTGCGCATAGCGTCGCTCAAATCCGATGGCAGCCGCCGCAAGGAGACCTTGTCGATGCGCTGGCGGTCCATGTCGATGATTTCGATCTCAAAGCCCCCCACGGTGAATTTTTCACCCTCGCGCGGCAGGCGCTCCAGGTGCTGCATGATGAAGCCGGCGAGCGTCTGGAAGGCATCGTCCTCGGCGTTTGCCACGGCTTCGAAGCCGGTGATCGCGGCGTTTATCGCGTCGATCTCCGTCATGCCATCAGCCATCCACATGCCGGGGGAGGTTTCACGCACCTGGAGCGGGCTGGAGGTGTCCGGGCGGTTGGTTTTGAGATCGCCCACGACCTCCTCGGCGAGGTCTTCGATCGTCACCATGCCGCGCACGATGCCAAACTCGTCCGTGACCATCGCGGCGTGATGCGAGGCCTTGCGAAGCTCCTCCAGCAGGGTGAGCGCGGGTTGATTGTCGGAGACGAAAACCGGCTCGCGCATCAGCTCGCTCACCTTTTGCGTCCTGCCGGCTGCCACGGAGAGAAACAGCGCCCGGAGGGAGACCATGCCCTCCACATGGTCCCGCGTTTCGCCATAAACCGGGAACACCACCTGCCGCACGCCCTCGCCCAGTTCCTCCGCCACGCTCGCGGCGCTGTCGTCCACATGGAGAAAGACCAGCTTCGGTTTCGGGCGCATGATTTCCTCCGCCTTCAACTCGCGCAGGTCAAAGACGCCCTCCACCAGCTCGCTCTCCTCATGGCGCACATTGCCGGTGATCAGCCCCTCGCGCAGCAGCACCTCCACCTCCGCGGTCGTCGGGCCGCTCTGGGCCGGTGATTTGCCAAATAAACGCATCAGCGTCCGCGTGCTGAGCTCCAGCAGCCACACCAGCGGACTCGCCGCGCGGGAGAGCCAGTCCATCGGCCCCGCCATGAGGCAGGCGATGCCTTCCGCGTTGCGCAGCGCGAGGCTTTTCGGCACCAGCTCGCCGATGATGAGCGAGAGATAGGTGATGAAAGCCACCACCAAGCCGAACGCCACCTCCTCCGCATGCTCCGCCAGGAAGGGAACCTCCTTCAACCAAGGCGTCACATAGCCCGCGAGACTCGCTCCACCAAAAGCGCCCGCCAGCACGCCCACCAGCGTGATGCCGATCTGCACGGTGCTCAAAAAACGCTCTGGATTCTCCGCCAGTTTCAGCGCCAGTCGCGCCCCGGCGCTGCCTTTTTCAGCCCGCTCCAGCATCCGCGCTTTTTTGGCCGACACGATGGCGATCTCCGCCATGGCAAAGACGCCGTTGAAGACGAGAAGCAGGACGATGAGGAGGAGTTCGGTCATGGAATCACGATGTGATGTGCTCATTCACTATGAGCATCTCATCATGCTCTTCAAACCGTCGTTCCTTCAAGCCAGGACTTTCCATTTCTCAATCGCTGGAGGTTGTCGAGCGTCGTCCCGGCGATCTGGGCGAGCGCTTCGTGGGTCAAAAAAGCCTGATGGGAGGTGATGAGCACGTTCGGGAAGGTCAGCAGGCGGGAAAGCTCGTCGTCTTGCAACGGACGGCCGGAGTGATCTTCAAAGAAGATGCCTTCCTCCTCTTCATAGACATCCAGGGCCACGCCGCCGAGGTGGCCGGTCTTTAGGGCGTCGATCACGGCCGTGGTGTCGATGAGCTTGCCGCGGCTGGTGTTGATGAGAAAGGCGCCGCGCTTCATGCGGGCCACGGTTTGCTCGTTGATGAGATACTTGGACTGCGGCGTGAGCGGCAGGTGCAGGCTCACGATGTCGCTTTGTGCCAGCAACTCATCCAGCGGCACATAGGCGAGTCCGCATGTGGCAGCCCACTCGGGCTTCGGATAAGGATCATAGCCGAGCAAACGCACGCCAAAGCCGCGAAACACCTCTGCCGTCACCTGGCCGATCTTTCCCGTGCCAATGATGCCAACGGTCTTTCCGAACACATCGAAGCCCACGAGACCGTGCAGCGAGAAATTGAGATCGCGCACGCGATTGTAGGCGCGGTGGATCTGGCGGTTCAGCGTGAGCAGCAGCGCCACCGTGTGCTCCGCGACGGCATGCGGTGAATAAGCAGGCACACGCACCACGGCGATGCCATGTGCCTTCGCGGCGGCGCGAGCGACAGTGTTAAAGCCTGCGAAACGCCGCGCGATGAGGCGCTCGCCATGCGCCGCCAGCTCGCCGTT